>WGLQ01000014.1 GCA_016125495.1 Hyphomicrobiales bacterium
GAACCAGGCAACCGCGATCGCTGACCGCCAGAACTGAGAGAGAGTGACGATGGTAACCGTGCTGGACACCGTGAGCCAGGCAGAAGGCGCAGCCCAGCGGCCGCGCCATCCCGAAAAGGCGAAGCGGCCGGACACAGAGGTGCTGCGCAAGCCCGAATGGATCAGGGTGCGCGCCGGCGGCTCGCCGGTCTATGAGGAGACCCGCCGGATCGTCAAGGAGAACGGGCTGGTCACAGTCTGCGAGGAAGCGGGCTGCCCCAATATCGGCGAGTGCTGGTCGAAGAAGCATGCGACCATGATGATCATGGGTGAAATCTGTACGCGCGCCTGCGCGTTCTGCAATGTGCGCACGGGGCTGCCGCTCCCGCTGGACCCGAACGAGCCGGAGCGCGTCGCGAGCGCGGTCGCGCGCCTCGGCCTCGAGCATGTCGTCATCACCTCCGTCGATCGCGACGACCTCGCCGACGGGGGCGCCCGCCATTTCGCCTCGGTCGTCGAGGCCGTGCGCGCGGCAACACCATCGACGACCATCGAGATCCTGACGCCGGATTTCCTGCGCAAGCCGGACTGGGCGCTCTCCGAGGTCGTCGCGGCGCGGCCGGACGTCTTCAACCACAACCTCGAAACGGTCCCCTCGCGCTACCTGACCATTCGCCCCGGGGCCCGCTATTTCCACTCCCTGAGACTGCTCCAACGCGTCAAGGAGCTGGCACCCGCGATGTTCACCAAGTCCGGCATCATGCTCGGGCTCGGCGAGACGCGGAACGAGGTGCTGCAGGTGATGGACGACATGCGTTCGGCCGGCGTCGATTTCCTCACCATCGGCCAGTACCTGCAACCGACGCGCCGTCATGCCGCCGTCGAGCGTTTCGTGCCGCCCGAGGAGTTCGCGGCCTACGCCAGCATCGCCGAGGCCAAGGGTTTCCTCGTCGTGGCCTCGAGCCCGCTCACGCGTTCATCGTACCATGCGGGGGAGGATTTCGCGCGCCTGCGCCTTGCTCGCGAGGAGATGCTCGCGCGCCAGGGGCGTTGAGGCGGGGCCGGCGGTGAAGACCTTCTCGACCCGCAGGATCGTCCGCCACAGCGCCGAGGAGATGTTCGATCTCGTCGCGGACGTGGAACGTTATCCGGAGTTCGTTCCGCTCTGCGCGGCGCTTCGCGTGCGCCGACGCAGCGGCGAGCCCGAGACCGGACGAACCCTGCTCGTCGCGGATATGACCGTCGCATTCAAGCTGCTGCGCGAGACGTTCACGAGCGAGGTCCAGCTCGACCCGGGCCGGCGCACCATCGTGGCCCGCTACCTGGACGGCCCCTTCCGCTCACTCGAAAACCGGTGGCAGTTCCGAGAGTTGCCGCCTGCTTCTGACGAAGCCAGCGCGCCCTCTCCCCTGTGCGAGGTGGATTTCTTCCTCGCCTATGAACTCAAGTCCCGGGCTTTCCAGGTGCTCGCGGGGGCGGTATTCGACCGCGCCTTCGCGCACTTCGCAGAGGCTTTCGAGCGGCGGGCCGATAAGATTTATCACCCGAGGGGATGAGCATTCGGAGTGGCACGCGGTTGACTTTGCCTCTCTTACCGACGGGCCGTTTCGCGCAGGAGCGCGAGTGCATCGAGCGCGGCCATGTGGCGGATCGCGTTCCGCCCGGCGGAAGGATCGTAGCGACGTTCGAGGTGCCAGGTGCCGCCGCCACGCCGGGATGCGGCGAGATGCACCAGCCCGACCGGTTTCGTGTCGGTCCCACCACCAGGACCGGCGATGCCCGTCACCGCGACGCTGACATCGGCGTGACTGTGGGCGATGGCACCGATCGCCATGGCGCGGGCCACCGGCTCGCTGACGGCGCCATGAGTGGCGATGAGGTCGGCGGGCAACCCGAGCATTTCGCTCTTTGCGGCGTTGGAATAGGTGACGAAGGCCCGGTCGACGACGTCCGAGGAACCGGCGATCGCCGTCAAAGCCGCGGCGATGAGCCCGCCGGTGCAGGATTCGGCGGTCACCGCTTGAAAAGAAAACGCGCGAAGCTCGTCCAGAGCCTCGCGCGCCGCATTCATCAATTCATCGTCCATGCCGCACCTCGCCCTGTGCGGCCATGCTGAACGCTCGGCAAGCGGCAATCAAGCCGCAACGAGGCGTTCCGCGTCGGCGAGCATCCGGTCGAAAGCATCGCGGCTCTTGGAGCCAAGGGCTTCCTCGACACGGCGCTGGATGTCGGTCCAGATCGGATAAGCCTGCAGAATGGCCTTCTCGCCTGCTGGTGTCAGATGCAACCCGCGCCCATGACGACCGGCGGGCGGATCCATGGTCACCAGTTGCAACGCCTCGAGGCGCTTCAAGTTGCGACTGAGGGTGGACTTCTCGATATCGAGGGAGAAACCGATCTCGGCAGCCGTGATGTTGTCCTGCTGCGCGATGGTGGTGAGCAGCGTGAACTGGCTCCCGGTCAAGCCGAGGGGTCGCAACGCCTCGTCGTAGATGCGTGTGATGATGCGGCTCATCCGTCGCACGCGCAGTGCGACGCACTTTGCAGATGACGCCTCACCAACTTCGGCAACAGTCAGATCTTTGTCGGTTCGACGTTCCATGACCCGCCCCGTTCATGAAGTCTTCTATCAGCATCGAACCCTGAGGTGATTCTCAGGCCGGGTAAACGGGGCCGGCGGTTCGGCCACAGCATTGCTGCGGGCGCGGCACAGCGGAACGCGGGATGGGCGCATCCGCATATGGCGGCCGCGCCGGGAAGCCCCGGCGACGGTCCACTCAACGCCTTGATACAGAGCCGAAAACCACCGTAGCGGTTGCGAGGGCGGCAATTCCCTCACGTCGCCCCGTGAAGCCCAGTCGTTCACTGGTCGTCGCCTTGACGCTGATGCGTCCCGGCGAAACTCCTGTGATCGCCGAGACACGTTCGATCATGGCGAGCCGGTGCGGACCGATCCGCGGGGCCTCGCAAACGAGTGTGATGTCGAGATGGGTCGGCACGCCGCGCCGCGCCCGCACCCGCGCGACGGCATCAGCGAGAAAGAGGTCCGAACTCTGGCCGCGCCATTTCGGGTCGCTCGGCGGAAAGTGCGTTCCGATGTCGCCATCGCCGAGCGCGCCGAGCAGGGCGTCGGTCAGGGCATGCAATGCGACGTCGGCGTCAGAATGCCCGATGAGGCCGCCATCGTGCGGGATCGTGATGCCGCAGAGCACGACGCCGGTTCCAGGGCCCAGCGCGTGGACGTCGTAGCCGTGACCGACACGGACGTCGGGCACGGCGGGGTCCGCGATTTCGTCGGGCTGGTCGAGTTGGCTCGAGGCACCGGCAACGCAGCGCAGCCGCGCATCAGCCTCGGCGATGTCCTGCGCGGTCGTCAGTTTCACATTGGCCGGCGATCCGGCGACCAGAACGATCCGTCCACCCCGCCACTCGAGGATGGCGGCGTCATCGGTGAAGTCGTTTCGCCCCGCCGCGGCGGCGGCACGATGCGCGGCGAGAATGGCGGCAAAGCCGAAGCCCTGGGGCGTCAGCGCCCGCCAGAGGCCATCGCGGGACACGGTTCCGGCAATGCTGCCGTCGCCGGCGTCACGTTTCAGCGTGTCGGTGACAGGGATGGCGGAAATCGCGCCATCCGACGTCTCGAGAGCGGCGAGCACGTCAGCGATGCAGCGGGGCGAGACGAAGGGGCGCGCCGCATCGTGGATGAGCACCTTGGCGGGTGCCGGCGAATGCACCGCCAATGCCTCGAGGCCGGCGTGCACCGAGGCCTGGCGGGTGGCGCCGCCTGCAACTGGGGCCAGAATACGCCCTTCGCGTTCCGCGAGGCCGCCAATCGCCGCCTCGTAACGGTCGTGGTCCTGCGGATGGATGACGACGAGGACGCTGTCGATCTCGCGGACCTGGAGTACGGCCTCCAGCGTACGTTGCAGCACGCTTCCACCGGCGATCGGCCGGTACTGCTTCGGTCCGTCCGCTTCGCCGGCCCTGCTGCCTCGTCCGGCCGCCACGATGAGCACCGCTGTCTGCCCCATGCTCCTCGATCCTCCAGAACTCGATCCCCCACCGACGGTGGGCCAGCCATCCGGTGCGGTGATATCGGGGAGTGGCTGGGGCGGCAATGACGGCCGCATCGCCAGCCAGGGCCGCTCCGACGACCGGTTGGGCTGTCGATGACCCCAGGAGGCCGTCAAGGTCGAGCCCATGCGAAGGATCGTCACCGGTGCTGCAAGGCGGACCATTGCACAGCGCCCCACACCTGACTAGAAACCAGGCAGAAGGATCGAATGCCTCAGGAAAGAGCAGTCGTGCCAACCCATCCGCCCCATCCGCCGGCGAAAGGCACTGGCCCCGGTCCTGTTCCCGGGGCGGGTGCCGGCTTTCGAGCGCAGGGCCCCGAGGCGATCCGCGCGGCCGGTATCGCATTGCGCAACCCGGTTCTCCTTGCACCCATGTCCGGCATCACGGACATTGCGTTCCGGCGCATCGCCTGGCGGCTCGGCGCTGGGCTCGTCGTCTCTGAAATGGTGGCGAGCGAGGCCCTGGCACAGGGGCACCCCGAAACGCTCGCCCGGAAGGAAGGAAGCGGCGTCGGTCCCTTCGTCATACAACTTGCAGGTCGTGAAGCGCGCTGGATGGCACGAGGCACCCAGATTGCCATCGATCGAGGCGCCGATGTCATCGACATCAACATGGGCTGTCCCGCCAAGAAGGTGACATCGGGACTGTCGGGTAGCGGCCTCATGCGCGACCTCGATCATGCCGAGCGACTGATCGAGGCGGTGGTCGAGGCGAGTTCGGTTCCGGTGACCCTCAAGATGCGGCTCGGCTGGGACGACGCTTCACGCAATGCACCCGAATTGGCGCGCCGCGCGCAGGCGGCCGGTGTGCGGATGCTGACCGTGCACGGGCGCACCCGTGCCCAGTTCTACACGGGCAACGCCGATTGGGCCGCGATCCGGTCGGTCAAGGAAGCGGTCCACATTCCCGTCGTCGCCAACGGTGACATTCGCGAGCCCCAGGATGCCGCCAGCGCGCTCGCCCTTTCCGGTGCGGACGCCGTCATGGTCGGGCGTGGCTGCTATGGAGCGCCCTGGCTCGCCGGGCGGCTTGCCGCCAGTCTCGCGGGGGCACCCTTCGCGAGCGCGCCGCCGGAAGAACTGGTCGACATCGTCGAGGAGCATTTCGAAGCGCTCCTCGAGCACTACGGCCCGGTCCTGGGAGTGCTCAACGCTCGCAAGCACCTGCGCTGGTATCTCGAGGGCGCCGGATTGCCCGCGGCCCTGATCGCGCAATGGTGCCCACTTCTCATGACGAGCGAGGAGGTTTCGGCGATCCGCCGGATGATCCGCAGCGCCCTATCAGGCGCCAGGGAGGCTGCCGCATGAAGGGCCGGGTGGGACGCATGGGCACGCGCGCCGAAGCCCCGTCGGACCTGCCTCCGACTGTCGCACCGCGAGGGGGCGCTGGCGACCTTGCCGAGGGAATGTCGACCGGCGACGTCCTGCTCAATGCCCTGCCGCACGCCATCCTGGTGCTGGGTCCGGGCGACCGTGTGCTCCAGTGTAACGCCGCCGCCGAGGACCTCTTCCAGACGAGCCTCACCCACCTTCGCAGGCTCGCCCTCAACGACCTCGTCTCCTTTTCGAGCGCCCTCGCCAGCCTCGTCGCCCAGGTCCGCCGGACCGGCAATTCGGTCAACGAATACGGCGTCGAACTCGCCTCGCCCCGAGCCCTCGACAATCGCCTGGTCGATATCTACGGAGCCCGCCTGCCGGACGCGCCGGACCGCGTGCTGATCATCCTGCAGCAGCGGAACATGGCGGCCATGATCGAGCGCCAGATGACACACCGGGCGGCCGCGCGTTCCGTCTCCAGCCTGGCGGCCATGCTGGCGCACGAAATCAAGAACCCGCTGTCCGGCATCCGGGGAGCCGCCCAGCTCATCGAGCCCTCGCTCGACGACGATGGCCGGGCTCTCACCCGCCTCATCTGCAGCGAAACGGACCGGATCTGCGGCCTCGTCGATCGCATGCAGGTGTTCGGCGACGATCGTCCCATTCCGCCGGGAACCATCAACATCCACAGCGTGCTCGGGCATGTGAAATCGCTCGCCGAGAAAGGCTTTGCGCGCGGCATCACGATCGAGGAGCAGTACGACCCATCGCTACCGGAGATCCGGGGGGACCGGGATCGCCTGATCCAGGCGGTCCTCAACCTCGTCAAGAACGCGGCCGAGGCGGTCTCGGGGTTTCGCGGCGACGGCCTCATCGTGCTGCGGACCGCCTACCGCCCGGGTCTGCGCCTCAGCTTGCCGGGCACGCGCGAGCGCATTTTCCTGCCGCTGATGATCGCCATCGAGGACAACGGTCCCGGCATCCCCGACGACGTCCGCGGCCATCTTTTCGATCCGTTCTTCACGACGAAACCATCGGGCAGCGGCCTCGGCCTCGCCCTCGTCGCCAAGATCGTCGCCGACCACGAGGGGATCATCGAATGCGACAGCGAGGCGGGGCGAACCGTCTTTCGCCTCCTTCTTCCGGTGGGCAGCGGAACATCTTGACGCGGGAGCGACGAGCACGGCCATGAGCAAGGGAACGATCCTGGTCGCCGACGACGACGCCGCCATCCGAACCGTGTTGCACCAGGCCCTCGCGCGCGCCGGCTACGATCCGCGCGTCACCAGCAACGCGGCCACCCTCTGGCGCTGGATCGCGCGCGGCGAAGGCGATCTCGTCGTCACCGATGTGGTGATGCCGGACGAGAACGCATTCGAACTGCTGCCTCAGATCAAGAAGGCGCGCCCCAGTCTTCCGGTCATCGTGATGAGCGCGCAGAGCACCGTGCTGACCGCCATCACGGCCGCCGAGCGGGGGGCATACGACTACCTTCCGAAGCCCTTCGATCTCAACGCGCTCATCGCACTGATCGATCGCGCGCTCGCCGAGCGTCGGCAGTCGGTGCCGCGCCGTGCGACCGGCCTCGCGCGAGAGGAGGAAAGCCTGCCGCTGATCGGCCGATCGGGCGCAATGCAGGAGATTTACCGGATCATCGCGCGCCTGACGCAGAACGATCTCACGGTGATGATCTCGGGCGAGTCGGGCACCGGCAAGGAACTTGTGGCCCGCGCCCTGCACGATTTTTCCAAACGTCGTCAGGGCCCATTCGTGCCCGTCAACATGGCCGCCATCCCGCGCGAACTCATCGAGAGCGAACTCTTCGGTCACGAGAAGGGGGCGTTCACGGGTGCACAGAGCCGCAGCATCGGACGCTTCGAGCAGGCCGAGGGCGGCACCCTCTTTCTCGACGAGATCGGCGATATGCCGATGGAGGCACAGACCCGTCTGCTGCGCGTCCTTCAAGAGGGAGAATATACGACCGTCGGCGGGCGCACGGCCCTTCGCACGGATGTTCGGATCGTGGCCGCGACCAACCGGGACCTGCGCAACCAGATCGCCCAGGGCCTCTTTCGCGAGGACCTCTATTATCGCCTCAACGTCGTGCCACTGCGCCTGCCGCCGCTGCGCGATCGCCTCGAGGACATACCGGACCTTGCGCGTCACTTCCTGCGCGAGGCAGCGCGCGAGGGGTTGCCGGCGCGCGAGATGGAGCCCGCCGCCTTCGAGGCCCTGAAGCAGCATCCCTGGCCCGGCAACGTGCGCGAACTCGAGAACCTGGTCCGGCGCCTGGTGGCCCTCTACAGCGACGAGGTGATCACAGCCGCGCTGGTGCGCCAGGAACTGCAACCGGACGCCACCGTCGCTCTCGCGAGCGCAGCAGGATCGCCAACGCTGACGGACGATCTCGAGCGTCACATCGCGGCGATCTTCATGAAGCACGGCAGCAAGCTGCCGCCGCCCGGCCTCTACCAGCGCCTGCTACGGCAACTCGAGGCGCCGCTGCTGACGGCAACCCTCGCGGCAACGCGTGGCAACCAGATCCGAGCCGCCGAGATCCTCGGGCTCAACAGGAACACGCTGCGCAAACGGATCCGAGATCTCAACATCTCGGTCCTCAAGAACCCATCCTGATCGAGCAGGGCCCGCTGGCGGCGACCCGGTGCCACTACCTGGGACCCACGCCATTCGCCGCCGATACCACGTCCTGGACGGTGCCGAGCCGACCCGTCGGAGTGGGCCCTCTTCGAGCAACACTGAATCATGTTCGCGCGGTTTTGCCCAGCCGATCTGGTTGGACCGCCGCACGCTTGACCCACGCGGCGGGCCGGAGTACTTCCGAAATGTCGCAATTCTGCCACAGGCGTGATGCGTCTGCGTCGACGGAGCAGATGAAGGGGTTCACCTGGTGATCACGCGCCACAGCAATTGGTGCCGCCAAGCGACGTGGCGGGGGATCATGGTGACCCGTGCGGCACCGCTCGACCCGCAAGGCAGCGATGCGTGGCCCGCCGATCATGGCGCGGGGACGGATGATCGACAGGCGGGAGGTCAGGGTCTGCGGCCTGCCCGCCAATCGGCTCGGGCCCACCGCGACGATGGAACTCACACTCTAGCCCGCCTCGTACCCCGAGGGTGGATGGCGGGCGATGATCGGTTGATATGCGGTTCGCGAGCGCCTGCCGAATGTGCCGGCTCCAGGGAGGCCGCATGACACGCAGCCAGACCCGAGCAACGGCCACGTCGAAGCCCGCAGAGGGGGGCGCTGGACCGGCCGTCGAAACTGTCGCAACACTCACGGCAATGGGCCAAGCTCGCGCGCTGGGGCATGGCGCAGCGCAATCGGTCAAGGAACCTGGCGCCCGAACGCGCGTCGCCAAGGGGCGTTGGGGTCGCCTCACCGGCTTCAAGGCCGGCCTCGCCATCATGCTCCTGTCGCTCGCCTCGGGGCTTGCCACCGGGCTGATCCTGACTGGCCTGACACCGATCGTGCCGACCAACGAGGTCGTCCTGATCACGCTGCTGGTCAATCTCGTCCTGATCGTCCTGCTCGGCGTCGTCGTCGTCATTCATGCTCTCGGGCTGCTGCGCGACCGGCGCGAGCAGAAGGCGGGTTCGGGGCTGCACGCGCGCATCGTCGGCCTCTTCAGCATCATCGCGGTGGTCCCTGCGATCGTACTGGCGATCTTTGCCTCGATCTCACTCGACCGCGGCCTCGACCACTGGTTCTCGACCCGAACCAAGCAGATCGTGAACAACTCGCTCGAGGTCGCCGAAGCCTATGTCCAGGAACACGGGCAGGTGCTGCGCGCCGACATCCTGGCCATGGTCAGCGACCTCGACTCCGCGACCAATCTCGACGAGGTCAAGGACCTGCGTCTCTCGCAGCAGGCCGGGCTCCGGGAGATTCCGTTCGCGTACCTCCTGTCGTCCGACGGTTCGGTGGTGGCGACCGCGGCCCAGACGGCCAGCCTCAAGTACGTGCCCCCGCCGCCGGCAGCCCTTCGCGAGGCGGGCGAGGGCCATCCGGTGATCATCTCCCCGGGACGCACGAACCGCGTTGCCGCCATCAAGAAGCTCGAGACGTTTCCCAATCTCTACGTCTACGTTTCCCGTCTGGTCGACCAGAAGGTGATCCATCACCTCAACAACACGCAAGCCGGCGTGCGCGAGTATAGCCAACTCGAAGAACGGCGCGCAGGCGTCCAGATCGCCTTCGGTCTCATGTATCTGATGATCGCCGTCACGCTGCTGCTTTCGGCGGTCTGGATCGGCCTCTGGTTCACCAATGCCCTGGTCGCGCCCATCCAACGGTTGATCGGGGCCGCCGAGGAGGTCTCGCACGGCGATCTCTCCGTCCAGGTGCCGCTCCGGCGCGGCGAGGGCGATCTCGGCCGACTGTCGAGCACCTTCAACCGCATGACCTCGCAATTGCGCATCCAGCGCGATGAACTGGTCAGCGCCAACGACGAGGTGAGCGAGCGGCGACGCTTCATCGAGGCGGTGCTCTCGGGCGTTTCGGCGGGGATCATCGGCCTCGACCCGCACGGCCGTGTCACATTGATGAACCGGGCGGCCAGCGACCGCCTCGAGATCGAACCCGCCAGGAGCGAGGGCTTACCGATTCGCGAGGTGGTGCCCGAGTTTGCGGCGCTCTTTCGCAAGGCTCGCCAACAGAAGCGCAACGACCGCGTGATCGACCAGATCACGCTACGGGCAGCCGAAAGCGAACAGATACTCGCCGTGCAGATCACCCGGGAAGGCTCGGATGGCGTCGATCATGGCTATGTGATCACCTTCGACGACATCACCGAACTGGTCGCGGCCCAGCGCACCTCGGCCTGGGCGGACGTCGCAAGACGGATCGCGCACGAGATCAAGAACCCGCTGACACCGATCAAGCTCTCGGCGGAGCGCTTGCGGCGCAAGTATCAGCGTGAGATCTCGAGCGACCCAGACGTCTTTGAACGCTGCGTCGACACGATCATCAGGAGGGTCGACGACATCGGACGCATGGCCGACGAATTCTCCTCGTTCGCCAAGATGCCGGACCCGCGCATGGAGCCGACCAACGTCACGGACGTCGCCCGCGAGGTGGTCTTCCTTTTCCAGAACGGCAATCCCGACATCGCTTTCGGCCTCGAGGCGCCCGATGAGGCGGTGATCGCCGAGTGCGACCGTCGGATGATGTCGCAGGTCCTGACCAATCTGGTCAAGAATGCCACCGAAGGCATCGCGGCCGTCGGCGCCGATGGCAAGTTGCCGGAAGGGTATTCCGGGGTCATCACCGTGCGTCTCACGCTCGAAGCAGAGAACCTGACGATCGAGGTGACGGACAACGGCTGCGGCCTGCCCAAACGCAACCGTCTGCGCCTCGTCGAGCCCTACATGACGACCCGCGCCAAGGGCACCGGAATCGGTCTCGCGGTGGTCAAGAAGGTGATGGAACAGCACCACGGACGTCTTGTGCTGGACGATGCGCCCGAGGACGTGCATGGCCGTCGTGGCGCGTGCATTCGCCTCATACTGCCGCTGCGCCAGCCCGAGACCGCCGAGCCGCACCAGCCGATGCCCGATGGGTCGGGCAAGACCGGTCCGCAAGATGGCAGGGTCGCGACGCTGAACGATGAAAGTGAGCCGGCGCTCGGCGAGGACGAAGTGGACGAGCGACCAGGCGCAAACGACGGGAATGGAAGAGGACGCAAGCGCGTCGCCAGCTAGGCGCGCCGAAAGCAGACACCGGAAATCCTGAAAAAGAGGGAGCAGGCGATGGCAACCGACATTCTCGTGGTCGACGACGAGGCCGACATCCGCGAGCAGGTCTCCGGAATCCTCGAGGATGAAGGGCACGGCACCCGGCTGGCGCGCGACAGCGACGAAGCCGTTCAAGCCATCGAGAACCGGCGCCCCTCGCTCGTCATTCTCGACATCTGGCTCCAGGGGAGCCGCCTCGATGGCCTCGAAGTGCTGTCATTGATCAAGAAGCTGCATCCCGATCTGCCGGTCATCATCATTTCCGGTCACGGCAATATCGAAACCGCCGTCACGGCCATCAAACGCGGCGCCTACGACTACATCGAAAAACCGATCAGCCTCGACAAACTGTTGCTCGTCACGCATCGGGCGCTCGAGACCTACCAACTCAAGCGCGAGGTGCAGGAGCTTCGCGAGCGCGCGCCGTTCAGCACCGAGATGATTGGCGGCTCATCGGCGATCAACCAACTCCGCAACGCCATCGAAAAGGTGGCACCGACCAACTCCCGGGTCATGATCACCGGACCTTCAGGCTCGGGCAAGGAACTTGCCGCCCGCACGTTGCACGCGCGCTCCCAGCGCGGCGACGGGCCGTTCGTCGTGCTCAACGCGGCCATCATGTCGCCGGACACCGTCGAGGAGGAACTGTTCGGCACCGAGGATCGCGTCGGCAATCCACGCAAGGTCGGCGCCCTCGAAGCCGCCCATGGCGGGACGCTCTACATCGACGAGGTCTCCGACATGCCGATCGAGACGCAGGGCAAGGTGCTCCGTGTCCTCGTCGAGCAGCGCTTCCTCAGGGTCGGTGGCTCCACCAAAGTGCACGTCGATGTTCGCATCGTCTCCTCGACCTCACGCAATCTCCAACGCGAGATGGAGGAGGGGCGCTTTCGCGAGGACCTCTTTCATCGCCTCAACGTGGTGCCGCTGCGGGTGCCCAGCCTCGCCGAACGGCGCGACGACATTCCGCCCCTCGTCAACCACTTCGTCAAACAGATCGTCACCGCCTCAGGACTGCCGCCGCGGCGCATCGGCGACGATGCCATCGCCGTCCTCCAGGCGCACGACTGGCCCGGCAACATCCGTCAGCTGCGCAACAACGTCGAGCGCCTCATGATCCTTTCGGGAGGCGGTCCCGAAACCGTCATCACCGCCGATCTGCTGCCGGACGAAATCGGTTCGTCGGTGCCGTTCTCGGGAAATGGCGGGGCCGAGCACCTGATGTCGCTGCCGTTGCGTGACGCGCGCGAAATCTTCGAGCGGGAATACCTCACGGCGCAGATCAACCGCTTCGGCGGCAACATCTCGCGCACCGCCGAATTCGTCGGCATGGAGCGCTCGGCGCTGCACCGCAAGTTGCGCGCGCTGGGGCTCACCTCGGCCGAGCGCACCGCCGATGCAAGGTGATGTTTACCATGAACGCCTAGACCTGTGAGGCGCTCGAAGCGCTGCGGGATGGGGGCGCGAGCCACATGAAGGTGATCATTTGCGGTGCCGGGCAGGTGGGCTTCGGTATCGCCGAGCGCTTGGCCGCCGAAAAGAACGACGTCACCGTGGTCGATACCGCGACCGATCTGATCCAGCGGGTGAACGACATGCTGGACGCGCGCGGCATCGTCGGGCACGGCTCGCACCCCGATGTGCTGGGCGAGGCCGGGGCCCGCGACGCGGACATGATCATCGCCGTGACCCTGCACGACGAGGTCAACATGGTGGCGTGCCAGGTGGCGCATTCGCTCTTCGGCACCCCGACCAAGATCGCGCGGGTTCGATCCCAGAGCTATCTCAACCAGACCTACGGCACCCTCTTCACCCGCGACAACATGCCGATCGACGTGATGATCTCGCCGGAGGTCGAGGTCGGCGAAACCGTTCTGCGGCGCCTCAATCAGCCGGGCACGACCGAGACCATCAGGCTCGGCGACGGAAAGGTGTCGCTCGTCGGCGTCATGTGCGACGAGCGCTGTCCCATTGTCGACACGCCGCTCTCCCAGCTCACCGAGCTCTTTCCGGACCTCGCGAGTGTGATCGTCGGCATCGTGCGCGGGGACACCGTGTTCGTTCCGCACAGCGACGATCAGCTGATGCTCGACGACGAGGTCTATTTCGTCGCCCGTGCCGATCAGGTGGACCGCACGCTCAAGATCTTCGGCATCGAGGAGCAGCGCGCGCGCCGCGTGGTGATCGCCGGTGGTGGCAACATCGGGCTCTATGTCGCCGAAGCGATCGAGCGCGGTTATCCTCAGGTGCGCGTCAAGATCATCGAGCAGAACCGCGCGCGCGCGGTCACGATTGCCGAGCGCCTGAGCCGGACCGTGGTCTTGCATGGGGATGCGTTGAGCGAGGACCTGCTCAAGGAAGCCGAGGTTGGCCAAGCGGATACTTTGCTCGCCCTGACCAACGACGACCAGGTGAACATCCTGGCGTGCGTTCTGGTCGGTCAACTGGGCACGGCGCGCACGCTCTGTCTCCTCAACGCGCCGCGCTACACCCACGTCATTCGATCGCTCGGCATCGACAGTCACGTCAACCCTCGCGCCACCACGGTCTCGCGCATCCTGCAACAGGTCCGTCGTGGTCGCATCCGGTCCGTGAACTCACTGCAAAATGGCCTCGCCGAAGTCATCGAGGCCGAAGCGCTGGACACCGCCCCGGTGGTCGGCAAGGCCCTGCGCGATCTCGATCTGCCCGAGGGAATTCGATTCGGCGCCATACTGCGCAAGGACGACGTCATCATTCCGACCGGCGATACCGAGATCCGGGCGCAGGATCGCGCGGTGATTTTCGCTCTGGCCGAGAACGTGCGCACCGTGGAACACTTGTTCCGCGTCAGCGTCGATTTCTTCTGAGGGCAGATGCAACTCTTGCCGATCGTACCCGTCGCCGGCCGGCTGCTCATCGGTTTCTCGGCGATGACGTTCCTGCCGATCGCATTCTCGGCGGCGGGCGGGGAAACACGCTCGGCCCTCGCCTTCGCGATCACGGGATTGATCTCGCTATTCATCGGTGGCGCGCTGGTGCTGTCGACACCGCTGACCCGCCAGCTCGACATCACGCTGCATGGGCTACCTTTGCTCGCAGTCGTCTGGTTCATCCTGCCGCTGTTCGGCGGCCTGCCGTTCGTGCTGGACCAGAGCCTGCCGAGCCTGGCGACAGCCTATTTCGAGGCGACGAGCGCCATGACGACGACCGGCGCGACCGCCTTCGTGACGCTCACCGGCGTTTCGCGCGGCATACTGATCTGGCGCGCAGAGATGCAGTGGATCGGCGGCCTCGCCACTCTCGTTGCCATCTCGATCCTTCTGGCGCCGATCCGCCGCATGCAGCTGCCGGACTTCGGGCCGGTCAACATCGAGCACCTCGGGCGGCAGGGCCAGTGGTTGCCGCGATCGTTCCTTCGCACGATCTTGCCGCTCTATGTCGGAATAACCGTTGTCTGCTGGGCCGGGCTCAGTATCGCCGGGGTGCCGACCTTCGACAGCCTCTGTCTCGCATTCGCGGCCATATCGACCGGTGGACTGATGCCACGCGACGGCGCGCTCGTTCATTATGGCTCGAGTGCCGCGGTGCTCATCCTGACGCTGACCATGATGGCCGGCGCGATCAGCCTCGTATGGCTCCGCGCCCTGCTCTCGATGAAGCTCACCCTCACATGGTCGAGCCGGGAGCCCTTCTGGGTCCTGGCCGGCATGCTGATCGTCGGGTTCTATGTGGCCACCAGCCTGCACAACCAGCCGCCGGCGAGCGACCTGATCAGAGACGCTTCCGTCACCGTGGAGGGCTTTGCAGCCGCCGTTTCCCTGATGAGCACGACCGGCTTTCTGGTGTCCAGCGAGGCCCACGGTGTGCTGCCGTTCATCGTCGTGCTTTTCCTGGCGTTTCTCGGGGCGGGCCGCTTCTCGACGGCGGGAGGGCTGAAGTTCTATCGCCTCGGAGCGATGACGCGGCAGTTGCGCGCCGAGCTCGACCACCTCATCTACCCCAGCAGCGCGGCAACCAAGGCCAGCGAGGATGCAGCCGAGCGCAACGATCTGATCGGTTCGATCTGGACTTATCTCGTGGTTGCCGGAGTCGTGGTCGCGTGTGTCGCGCTCGTCCTGGCGCTCGACGGGCTCGACCCGCCGGCCGCGTTGCTGGCTGCGGTCAGCGCGGTCTCCAACGTCGGCCCGGCATACAACCTGGCCCTCTCGGGAGAGCACGAGGTGCCCATGCTCTATGCGGAGATGAGCGAAAGGTCGCACGTCGTACTGGCGTTGGCGATGGTGCTCGGACGCTTCGAGATTCTCGCGCTTCTGACACTATTCAATCTGACGTATTGGCGCGGTTGAACTTCTCGGTGCCCCACGGGTCCTTGCCGGCTGTGACCGTTCGAAAGTTTCCCGCTTTGCGTGCTTGCCGTTTGCCACAATACTGGCATAATTTGCCGCGCGGTCAGTTGGGCCGCCAAGTGCGTTTACAACTCGAATGGCCGGCAGCAAACGGGTTAGCGCTGCAACGGCACGGGCCACTGACGAATGGGTCGGACGAGCGAGTGGCGGACGCGGAACGCCGAGCGTCTGGCGGGTTTGCCGCGCCGCCGGCCGTCGACAAATAACGATAAGATGGGAAAACCATGGCTAACGAACGTGCCCCCAGCCTGCAGGACAGCTTCCTCAACCACGTGCGCCGCAACAAAATCCCTCTGACGATCTTCCTCGTAAACGGTGTCAAGTTGCAGGGGATCGTCACTTGGTTCGACAACTTCTGCGTTCTTCTGCGGCGCGATGGTCATTCCCAACTCGTCTACAAGCACGCGATCTCGACGATCATGCCCGGCCAGCCGGTCCACCTCGCCGATGGTGAGGGGGCGACTGGCGAAGGCCCGAGTGGTTGACGTCCTTGTGGCCATCATCCAACGGCGATGACGACCGGCGCGAAGGGCGCCAGGATCGTTCCGAGACCGCCCACGGAGCGGGACCAGAACCGGATGTGCGCACCGGGGCGCGGGCCGCCGTGTTCGTGCCGATCTTGACCCGGCGCCGGGCTCCGCGGCCCGAGCGGGCCGGCGAGGACCCGGTTCCCACCTGGGGCCTGCGAACACCGCAGGCGCGCCTCGAGGAGGCGATCGGGCTGGCCGGCGCCATCGACCTCGAGATCGTCGCGCAGGCGCATTTCCCCGTCCCGACACCGCGCCCTGCCACCCTCATCGGGACTGGCAAGCTGGAGGAACTGGCGGGCATCGTCGCTGAGCGCGAGATCGAGCTGGTGGTGATCGACCACCCGCTAACCCCCGTCCAGCAGCGCAACCTCGAGAAGGCTCTGAAGGCAAAGGTGCTCGACCGCACCGGCCTGATCCTCGAGATTTTCGGGCGCCGAGCCCGCACCAAGGAGGGTCGCCTCCAGGTCGAACTGGCGCACCTCATGTTCCAGAAGAGCCGCCTCGTGCGCTCCTGGACCCACCTCGAACGTCAGCGGGGCGGTTTCGGCTTCCTCGGCGGCCCGGGCGAAACGCAGATCGAAGCGGACCGCCGCGCCATCCAGGAGCGCATCGAGGGGATCGAGCGTGATCTTGCAACCGTGGTGCGAACGCGTGAGTTGCACCGCAAGGGACGCGCCCGGGTGCCCTATCCGATCGTCGCGCTCGTCGGCTATACGAACGCCGGCAAGTCGACGCTCTTCAACACGCTGACCGGCAGCGGCGTCTATGCCCGCGACCAGCTCTTTGCCACCCTCGATCCGACGATGCGTGAACTGGCATTGCCGCATGGGCGCCGGATCATCCTGTCCGACACCGTCGGCTTCATATCGGAACTGCCGACCACCCTCGTTGCGGCCTTTCGCGCAACGCTCGAGGAAGTCATCGCTGCCGACCTCATCCTCCATGTCCGGGACATCTCGCACCCCGACAGCGAGGCCCAGGCCCGCGACGTCGAGCACGTTCTCGCCGACCTCGGCATCGATCCGCGCCATGCCAGCGCCCCGGTCCTCGAGGTCTGGAACAAGGCCGACCTCGTCGACGCCGATCGCGCCGCCGGGCTTGTTTCCGCCGCCGAGCGTCAGCCTCGCCGTCCGGCGATCGTCTCGGCTCTGACGGGTGACGGCATCGCCGGCCTGCTCGCCCGGATCGAGGAAGTCGTCGCGGCTGGCCAGCCGATCCTGACGGTCGTGGTGCCACCGGAGGCCGGCGCGTTGCGCGGCTGGCTGCACGCCAACACCGAAGTGCTCTCCCACGAGACCGGCGAAGACGGCGCCAGCGTCTACCGCGTTTCGGTGCCGGCCGAGCGCCACGATCTCCTGTTGCGCCGCATCGCGGCAACGCCCGGGGCACGCGTCGTCGACTGAGGGTGCACGTCCCAGGCCGAGTGAGTGAAGCCTTGTCCGGGAGCTGACGCGAGTTGCGTTCACCCCGGCGCTGTTGCAGAAGCCTCCTCGGGCTCTGCGACGGCGCCGCTTGCGAGACGGCTGATCGCTCCGAGCGACGGGCGGAGCGGGGCGCGAGACGCATGGACGAGGACGATCGCCATCGGGCTCTCGCGCGCAACGTGCGCCTCTATCCCTGGTTCAAATTCTTTCAGGCGCTGATCTTTTGGCAGGCGATCTGGTTCCTCTATTACGAGGGTCTGCTCTCGCCGGCGGCGGCCATCGCCCTCCTCGCCATCAAGGACCTCGGTGTCGTGGTCTTCGAAGTCCCGTCCGGCTATCTCGCCGATGCCGTCGGCCGCCGCCCGACGCTGCTCGCGGCAGCGGGCCTCACGGCCCTCGGTTGCGTCCTGATCGCAACCGGGAACGATCTGACGACCTTCATGATCGGGGAGGTGCTCGTCGGCATGGGGGCGGCATTCGCCTCGGGAGCCGACAGTGCCCTCCTCTACGACAGCCTCGATGAACTCGGCGAGACCGAGCGCGTCGCCGAGGTCGAATTGCGCGCCTGGCGCCTGTCCTACGCCGGCTACGCCCTCTCGGCCGTTGCCGGAGGACTGGCGATGCTGCTTGCCCCCTCGCTGCCCTATCTGCTCTCGGCGCTGGCCGCCTTCGGGGCTCTGATCGTCACATGGCGGCTCGCCGAGCCGCCGATCTCGGGCACCATCGCGATGCCCCTCGCCCAGCTCGGTCTCGTGCTGCAACGCATGACCACGCCGCTCCTTGCCTGGGTTCTCGTGCACACCCTCGCCGCCTACGTCATGGGGCACGTCGCCTTCGCGTTCGCCCAGCCCTACGTCGCCGCCGGATTGGCCGAACTCGGGTTGCGTGAGGGAGCGCCGATGCTTTCGGGCACCATCGCCGCCATCATGTTCGTCGTCTCGATCGCCGCCAGCATGGCCAGCATGTCGGTGCGGCGACGGCTCGGGCCAGCACGCACCATGCTCGCGGCCTTCGCCATGCAGACGCTATTGATCGCGGCACTGGCCGCCATCGTGCACCCGGCAGCCAGTGTCCTCCTGGTCCTTCGCCTCGTGCCCGATGCCTTCATCCGGCCGTACATGCTGGAGCTGGTCCAGCCAGAGCTCGAAGGCCGCTACCGCGCGACCTACCTTTCCGTCCAGAACCTCGCGGGCAAGCTGGTCTATGCCGGCCTGCTGTTGCTGACCGCCGGGAGCATCGGCGAGGCGGGGCGGCTCGAGGGCCCTGCGTTGACGGGCGTGCTGACGGCCTTTGCCGGGGGCGGCGCGATCGTGCTGGTGCTGTTGATCGCAACGCGCCGGCATGCGATGGGCCGTGCGGGATGAGCAGGGTTCGCTTGGGCCCGGCACCTCCGGCCGGGGCGTGGCACCGGAGGGTGGTCACACCGCGCCCGATCCACCTAATTTTCCATAATACATATTATGCGAATGACAGGTGATGGCGATTTACGCACTAGAACCAAAGCGTTGCGACAAAAAAGCTGACAAATCACGACTTGAGAAGTTTGACCACCTCGACCCAGCCCATCCACTCATCGGCCCCTGATGGCGTCGCGCGCGCAATACGGGCCCTTGCCCCTTCGACGGGCTGCGGCCAAAACCGGGCGGGCGCGGCTCGGGCAGCCACGAGCCCGCGCCATGGGAGACCGCCGCATGCAACCGACCGACGCCCCCGCGACCACGCCCGAGCCGGGCCACGACCGCTTCGACCTCTCATCCCCGGGCGCCAAGAACCTCGCGGACCTTGCCGGCGTCATGGCGCGCCTGCGCGATCCCGCCGGCGGCTGCCCCTGGGACCTCGAGCAGTCCTTCGCCACCATCGCCCCTTACACGCTCGAGGAGGCCTACGAAGTGGCCGACGCGATCGAGCGCGGCGACCTCGTCGACCTCCAAGAGGAACTCGGCGACCTCCTCCTCCAGGTCGTCTATCACGCGCAGATGGCGGCCGAGGCCGGCGCCTTCACCCTCGCCGACGTCGTCGATGGCATCACCCGCAAGATGATCCGCCGCCACCCGCACGTCTTCGGCGACCGCAAGGCGCGTGATGCCGGCGCCGTCAAGGGCATGTGGGAGCGCATCAAGGCCGAGGAGCGGGCGGAAAAGGCACGCGCGAGAGAGGAACTCGCGTCCTCGGGTGCCGGCACGGCCGATGGCGGCGCGCCGGCCCCGCCGGAGAACTCTCCTCCCGCCCCGCCCCGCCTCCTTGCGAGCGTGCCGCGCAACCTGCCGGCCCTCGCGCGCGCGAGCAAACTCCAGGCCCGCGCCGCCAAGGTCGGCTTCGACTGGCCCTCGCTCGAACCCGTGCTCGACAAGCTCGACGAGGAGATCGGCGAGTTGCGCTCGGCGATCGCCTCGGGCGAGACGGCGCATGCGGCCGAGGAACTGGGCGACGTTCTTTTCGTCCTCGCCAACGTCGCCCGCCATCTCGGGCGCGACGGGGAGACGGTGCTTACGGCCGCCAACGCGAAATTCGTCCGGCGCTGGGAGGGGATCGAGGACCTCGCCGCCGCCCGTGGCCTCGACATCCCTTCCCTCGACCTTGCCGCCCTCGATGCCCTCTGGAACGACGTCAAGGCCATTGAGCGGGGTGGCAGGGGCGGGTGAATGAGTGACGCGTCCCGGAGCAGGCGGGCCGGCACGGTTCCATCAACACGGCTCCCGGGCGCGGTGCAGCGTGGAGCAAAGCGGAACGGTGCACCGCATCCGGGGATCGTGAGGGTGGCGCCCACCGCGTCCGGGGATCGTCATGGCACGGCTCCCGGATGCACTGCGGCGTGGAGCGCAGCGCAATGCCGCTGTGCTGATCCGGGACCGCCCGCGTTCTGCTCCCTTCATGGCGACCCCGGATCAGCGGTGCACCACTTCGTGCTGCACCGCATCCGGGGATCGTGAGGGTGGCGCCCAACGCATCCGGGGATCGTCAGATCACCGCCCACCGCCGCCCGCATCGATTTCACGCGCCTTCGCCACCATCATCGCGACCCTTGCGACCTCGTGAACGAGCGCCGGTTGCTCGCGCTGCCAGATTTTCACTTGCGCATCCATCGCCTCCCCGTTCCCTTGGCGGGTCCAGATCTGAAACGCCACCGCACCCACGATCGCGGGGGGCACGGCGCCACTCGTCACCGCGCGGTCGGCGAAGGCGCGGACGGCCGCCTCGCCCTCGCTGGCGGCGATGAGGAAGAGCGTGCCGCGGAGGCAACGAACGAAGGCATCGATCATCTCGACCTCCATCGTCCCCTCGCCCTCGATCCGCCCCGGCGCCACCTCGGCGATCGCGCGCAGGAGCGCGCGCATGGCCACCACGTCGCGTCTCGCCTCGAAGGTAATGGCGAGGTTGAACGCCCCCTTCGCCCACTCGGTCCAGATCGCCTCGACGCCCGGCTCGCCCGCCCGCGCCTCGGCGACGGCGAAGAGGTCCCGGTGCAGGCGGCGTGCCTCGTCGAGGGTCTCGGGCTCCGCTTTGAGGCCGTAGAGGAGATTGTACGCCCCCTTCGCCCACTCGGTCCAGATCGCCTCGACGCCCGCCTCGCCCGCCCGCGCCTCGGCGACTTGCCACAGGTCCCTGTGCAGCGCCCGCGCCTCGTCGAGGGTCTCGGGCTGCGCCGCGAGCCCGTGGAGGAGGTTGTTCGCCCCCCCCCGCCCACTCGGTCCAGATCGCCTCGACGCTCGGCTCGCCCGCCCGCGCCTCGGCGACGGCGCGCACGCTCGCGAGGAACTGGCCGGCGTCGGCATTGGCGAGGAGCCGCCGTCCCTTGCCGAAGGTCTCGTAGGTCAACCCCACCCCGAGGCTCGCCCATTCCGCGAGGCCAAAGTCGTCCGTGGGCAGGGCCGGAGCTTCCCGCAAACCCGTGGTCGCCGCCTCGCCCGGCCAGTTGCGGTGGCAGCGCATGACGAAGTCGAACATCTGCCGTGGCGCCGCCGCCCAGGCGGCATCGCGCAGGCCGGCGCGGTCGGCGTCAGTGAGTTTGCCGTCCGCGAGCACCTCCAGCGCGTGGTATTCGCCGACGATGTCCGGCTCGAGCCGGCCCGGCCCCTCGCCCGACGGCCGGCCGGTCATGACGGTGAAGGCCGCCGGGTGGCCGTCGACGTCCCAAGGGGCAATGAGTTTGGCGAGACGGCCGCCGGGGCCGGCGAGCGCATCGACCTCGCCGACTGTCAAACCGCCCGCCATGGTCGCGACGGCGAGGAGCCGTTCGTCCTTCCTGGTCGCACCGGCCGGGCGCCAGTGGTTCTCGCGCCAGCGCCGGAGCGTCTCGGAGAGGAGCCTGGCCCGGTCGGTGATGGCGGCGACGGGCTTGCCGGCTTCGATCTCCGCCCAGTTGGCATCGAGCGCGTCGGCGAGGAGCGCGGCAAAGAGCGGGCGGCGCTCGGGGTCGGTCTCGGTGAGCCGGGCTTCGAGCTTGTCGAACCCGAATTCCGCCACCCGCTCCTTGCCAAGGTACGCCTCGAAAATCGGCCCGACGTCATCGATCGGCGCGAGCGCGAGCGGGCCGGCGAAGGCGCCCTTCACCCCGACCCCCGAATTGCCGGCCGGCATGACGCGGTCCAGCCAGTCGCCGCCCGCCGCCTGCTCGATGAGGATCACGCGCACCGGGGCGCCGAGCGCGCCGACACCTTCGTCCGCCCGCCGCGCCGCGAGTGCCTTGAGCATGCCCGCCACCGCCGCGCTCTCGCGGGCGGCATAGTCGACCACCATGACGGTCGGGAACAGCGGCTGCCAGCGCGCCCAGTCCGGCTGGGCCGTGCCGTCGCCTGCGGCGGGCAGGAAGCCGGCGTGAACGCCGGCCTTGCGCAATCCGAGGATCAATTCGAGCGCGAGCCGGCTCTTGCCGGTCCCGCCCGCCCCGTGCACGAGCACCCAGGCGAGCGGGGCCTCGCCCGAGCAGAATTCGGCGAGCGCGGCGATCTCCTTCTCGCGGCCGTAGAAGGGCACCTTGCGCGCGCCATAGACGAAGCGGTTGGCCTCCGTCAGGTCCCAGGTGTTGGCGCGGAGGATCGGCGCGGTGCGGTCGACATCGCCGGCGCCGGGGGGCGGCGGGGGATCGAGCAGGAATCGGCGCGCGATGAGGCTCGCCGGATCGTCGGCCGAGGCGGGCCGGACGATCTCGACGTGGTCGCCCTCGACGGTTTCCGGGTGGGCGGCGAACTCGCCCGCTATGGCCGAGGTGCGGCTCACCCAGCGGTCCCGGCTCGCGGCGACGTGGCGGATGTGGACGTGGCCCGCGAGGCCGAGGCGCTCGGCGTCGCGGTTGACCGCCATCAGGAAGTCGCTGTCCGTCGCGAGCGCCGCCAGTTGCGGATGCATGGCCGCGAGCGGGTTGCTGGCCATCGCGGTGCCGAGGATCGGGCTCGCGTAGGTGAGGAGGCGGGTGACCGCGACGCCCTGGTTGGCGGCGAGCAGGTTGCAGAGCGCGCGCATGGCGATCGGCCCGCCCTGGCTGTGCGCGATGAGAGCGATCTCGGTGTAGTCGGCGTAGGTGGTGGTGAGGGCGGTTGCCAGCGTCTCGGCGATCGCGCCAGGGGTGGCCAGGCTGGCGCCGGGCAGCTTGCCGGTGGCGTATTGGAACCGCGCGAAGTCGTAGGCGGCGGTGATGGCGTCGTCCGCCGCGAGGTGGCCGGCGAGCGCGTCCCAGATGGCGGGCGAGCTGTCGAAGCCGTGGATGAAGAGCGCGAGCTTGCGGCCCGCACCCATCGCCGGCCGAAGCGCGTCCTCCCCCACCCCCGTCACGTCCGCCATGCCGCCGGCTCCCCCGTTCGCAACGCCGGCCGGTGCCTCGGCCGGCGGCGCCCCCGAACGGCGATCATGTTGTATCGCCAGACGCCGTTCAAGTGCACAGGGGTCACAGGGCGACCGAGCGGTGGCACGGCGCCGTGTCACCCGTTCCCGACCCCGGATCAGCAGCGCGTCATTTCATGCCGCGCAGCATCCGGGGATCGTGAGGGAGGCACCCCCGCCAAGCCCTCAGGCGAGGATGCAGTAGATCTTCTTGACCGGCACGCTGCTGCGCCAGCCGTAGGAACAGCCGCGCGGAGCGAACAGCGTCTCGCCGGGGCCGGCCGTCCATTCCCCTCCCCGCCCGTCGAAGAGCGTCACTTCGCCTTCGAGGATGTGCATCAGCTCGTTGCGCGAGAACGAGGCTTCCGTGCGCTGCATCGGCGCGCTCTGCCAGAGCCCGATCGAGAGCCGGCCGCAGGGCGAATCGTAGAGCCCGACGGAGCGCTGCCACTCCGGAACGCGGATGAAAATCTTGGGGTCGATCGTCTCGTCGTCGGCGAGCGGGGTTTTCGTGTCGATGCGCAGCGGCATGGCGGGCGCGGCGACCGGGGCGGCGCCGACCGGCTTCCAGATGAAGAAGACCTTGGCGATCGGCCCCGTCTGCTGCCAAGCGGCGGCACGCCCGCGCGGGATGTGGAAGCACTCGCCCGCCCGATAGCTCTCGGCGATGCCGGGGCCCGTCTCGACCGTGACGCCGCCCTCGAGCAGGATCATGAACTCCTCGCTCGACCAGGGCTCGCGCCGCCCCGTCATCGGGCTCGCGTGCCAGACACCGACGGAAAGCCCCTCGGCCTCGTCCTCGTGGATCATGTAGCCCTTCTGGCGCCCCTCGCCGGCAATGAGCGTGGCCGGATCCCAGGGGCCCCAGTCCTCGAGGCGCCCGCCAGGGCCTTTCGGTGCGACCTTGGCGATCGAGCGAACGGCGGCGGGGCTGCTGGCGGGCGCGGTTGCGGGCATGCTCATGGGCGGCTCCTCTCGGGCAACGAAACGGTTGGCGAGACATTAGCCGCTCGTGGGCGGTTCGCCCAGCGCCGAGGCCGACGTCGGGCTCAGGACGGCTGCGGCGCGTTGAGCGGCTTCTTGTCCTCACCCGGCTCGAGAAGCGGCTCGGCATCACCCGGCCGCAGGCTGTCGAGATAGGAGATGACGTCCATGATCTCGGCCTTCGTCAGGTGCGTGTCGAGCATCGGGGGATGCGGCAGCACGATCGAGGCCATGATGCCTTCGACGGTCTGGCCCGGCTTGTTGGCGATCGCGGGAAAGGTCGGCACGCCCGAGGGAAGCGGTCGGGTGTCCTCGTCGCCGAGCGCGTGGCAGACGGCACAGGCGCGCTGGGCGACCTCATAACCCCGAACGGGGTCGGGCTTGAGCTGTCCGACCGCCTCGCCGGCAAGGGCCGACGCCTGCCCGAGCGCGACGAGGATCGCCAGCGCGGTTGCCAGTCGATCGAGTTGCAGGCGCATCATCGGACCCTCGTTCGCTTGCCACAGTTCAAGGTGAGGTTAGCAGACCGGCTGGCGGTGCGCGATGATCTGGGTCAATCCGCGCAATCGCGTCTCGCCCTCGCATTCGGCAAGCAGTCAGCACCGGACCGGCCGCACGTGCTGAACCGCGAAAGGCGCCGCAATGGAGACCATCGACCTCGCCACCTTCCAGGTCCGCCACGGGGCCGCGCTGCGCGCCGACCCCGTCCGCCACAATGTCGCACTCGCCTGTTTGGAGATGGTCCGAAGGGCGAGCAATCCGCAGGCGGCCCGGCTCTGGTCGTTCGCCCCGGATGGCGGGCGCTGCGCCCTGGCCCTGCCGACCCACAACATCGTTCTCTGCGACGTCGAGCAAGGCGATTGCGAGGCGCTGGCAGCCGGGACGCTGGGCAATGGCCACAAAGGCGTCGTCGGCCCGCACGAGACCGCCGCATGGTTCGTTGCCGCCGCCACCACGGCCGGCGATCGGTACGCCCCGCCGATGCGCCAGATGATCCATCGGCTCGAAGGCGCGCCCCGCTATCCGGAGTGTCCGGGCGAGGCCCGCATCGCCGGACCTGACGACCTCGACCGCGTCCACGAGTGGATCCATGCCTTCGGGCGCGAAGCCGTCCCCGGCGACACGCCCCCGTTGCGCGAGAACGTCCTGGTGCGGATCGGCGAGGGCCGTTTCATGCTCTGGATCGTCGACGGCGAACCGGTTTCGCTCTGCGGCATCGCGCGCCACGTCCCCGGAGCGACCGCGCTCGCCCCGGTCTATACGCCACCCGAGCTGCGCGGGCGGGGCTACGCCGGTGCGGTGACCGCCGCCTCGTCCGAACGCGCCCATGCCGACGGCGGCGGCGAAGTCTGCCTCTACACCGACCTCGCCAACCCCGCCTCCAATCGCTGCTACGCCAGGATCGGTTTCGTGCCGTACTGCCCGGCCCGCCACTACTGGCGACAAAGCAGCCGAAATGAATGACTTGCTGACCATCCAAGACCGCAGTCCGGAACCGATGAACGCCCGGCAAGCCGTGACATCCCCAATCATTCGCGCCACAATGGTCTGGATGATCCAGTCATGCGGGGTCGACGAGGCTCAATCAACCAGGAGGCGGACGATGATCGTTGCGCTGCGACACATGCTGGGTGCGGTAGCGGGTGCACTCGGGCTGCTTGCCGCGACCGCGCTCTCGGCCAATGCTGAAAAGTTCGCCATCGTCGTCGCGATCGAGGACTACCAGTTCACCGAGGACGTCGCCTACGCCAAGGCCGATGCCGACGCCATCGAGGACCTCCTGGTCAACGTGCACGGCGTGCCCCGCGCCAATGTCACGCGCCTCGACAATGCTTCGCTCGCCGGCTTGCGCTCGCTGTTCGGCGATGCCGGCGCACCCGGTCGCATCGGTGGCTTCGTGCGTCCCGGGGCGAGCGAACTCTATGTCTACTTCGCCGGTCACGGCTCGCGCGAGGTGACGGGAGCGGCGCTTTCATCGACCCCGTACCTCCTGGCGAGCGATACCGATCCGACGGCGCTGCGCACCACGGGCTATTCACTCGACGGCCTCGTTTCGCAGCTGCGCGACCTGCGCGCGCGGGTGATGCCGGAGGGGCAGGTGACCCTGATCCTCGAGAGCTGCTTTTCCGGACGCTCCAACGCCGGCGAACTGGTGACCGGGCGCAGCGCCCCCCTGCACGGCCAGCCCGTCGTCGTCTCGAGCCGGCTCGGCGAGAAGGTCGACGGCATATCCATTCTGGCGGCCGCCCAGGGCGACGAGTACGCCGTCTGGGATACCCAGCACGGCATGAGCGTCTTCACCGACGCCCTGGTCGCCGGTCTCTATGGGGAAGCCGACGATCCGCAGTTCGGTGGCGACGGCGATGGGACCATCGCGACCGCCGAACTCGAACGTTTCGTTCTCGCGCGCATCGCCCGGCGGCTCGATGTCGTGGCGCCGGGAACGCGCCAGACCCCCGACTTCCTCACCCCCAACGAGGTGCTTCTCGAGCGCTCGCCCGCCCGCGAGGGCCGCTCCTGGGTGGATGCGGTGAAGCGGCGCCACTCCGAGACCATCAAGGCCACGCTGCTGCTCGCCGAGCCCGAGGAAGAGGCGATGGCCGAGTACCTGCGCACGTGCCTCTACTGCCCACGCAAGGATGAATTGAGCGGCCAGTTGTCGAGCATGCGCGAGCGCGCACAGATCTGTTCGGTCGAGGAGACAACGAGCCAAACCCTGCTCGCAACCGGCAGTGCCGGCCAGATCGAAGCCTTCCTCGGCGCCTGCACATGCTGCGCGCGGCGCGCCGAGTTGCAACGCCGCCAACGGGAGCAGAGCCGGCTCGCCGCCCGTACGCCTGCGCCCTCGACACCCGTTGCCCCCCCGGTGCCGGCACAGAGCCCGAGCAACCCACAGCTCTCGAGCCTGGAGGACGGAGCGGACGATGACGACTCCGGTCGCGGTCGAGGGCGTGGTCGCGGGCGCGGCGGCGACGATGCCAGGACGCGCTCGGACCGCAGCGCCGATCTCGCGGACTTGACACGGCGACTGCAGGCCGAACTCGTACGCCACGGCTGCCTCACCGGCTCGGTCGACGGCCAGTGGGGCCCGGCCAGCTCGCGCGCCCTCCAGTCGTTCGCCAAGGCGACCAAACGTAGGCTCGACCTCGTGCGGCCGAGCGAGGCGGCCCTCGAGGCGGCAGAGGCCGAGAACAATCGCGTCTGCGCGTCGGCCACGGCCGTGCGCAGTGCTCCCGCCGAACCGAGGCCGGCGGTCAACCAACCATCGATCGGCTACCAGCCCGCCTACCAGGCGCCACGCACATCCGCCGGCGCCCCGGCCGCACCGCGCAGTAGCGGTGGCGTCAGTGGCGCATTCACCGCACCGGTGCTCAACTGCCGCACGCTCTGCGCCAACCGCGTGGGCAGCGCCTATGCCCAGTGCGTCGGCGAGAGCCGCCAGCGGGGCATCTGCCACTGAGTGGAGGAAATGTCGACGGCCCGTGCCGCGCGGTCACGGGGCTGCAACAGCCGGTCGCTAGCGTCGTCATGTGAGATCGCCGCCCGACGGAAGAAAACCGAGAGGCCGGCGCGCAACACCTGGAGGAGAGACGATGACCGGTTCGCCATTTTTTCGCCTCGAGGCGCGGCCGCGACCGACCCAAGCCGATCTTGCCGTTCCACTTGTCGAGCCGAGGGGCGCCCCCCGAACCGTCCCGATCAACCCCAGGAAAGGACACCCAGCATGCTGAAGCACCTCCTCACGGCGGCGGCGATCTCCGTCGCCTCGATCGCCTCGGCGGTCGCCACCGCCGAGGCCCAAACCGTCAAGGTGCTCATCCTCCAGAACGACGAGGACGAGCTTTCCCTCCAGTCCAACAACCGCATCCAGCGCGCGGTGCTGAATGTCTTCCAGCAGAATCTGCACGCCCCGGCCGTCCTCAGCGAGTTCGGCAAGTACGGTATCCAGGGCGCCGACGTCTACGACGAGAGCATTTTCCTCGACGTGTTCTCGCGCGACCCCAACAAACGTCGCAACAAGGCGCAGCTTATCCGCACCGCCGAGCTCGCTGCCAATCCGGTGATCGACGTCATCGTCCTCTATACGCTCTATGCGCGGGCGGTCGAGGACCCGTACATCAAGGTGCCGAAGCTCCTCATGTCGCTGAACTACGAGGTGCTGGACGTCAAATCGAAGCGCTATTTCGGCGGAGACAATCTCGATCTGACGCGCACGGGCTCGCCGCTGACCGGCTGCGCCACGCACCTCAACGGAACACCGCCGGACGCCTACTGCGTGCAGGAACTCGTCTCGACGCACGGCGAGCGCCTCGCGCGTGATGCGGGCAATGCCATCGCGCTGCGCCTTGCCGCGCTCATCGGACCGCACTACTCGGCCGCCCACACCGGCCAGAGCGGCTATTCCGACACCGCCGGCAAGTCCGATGAACTCGGCGGCGGAGCCGCGACCGGCGGCCACGCCTCGGCCAACGGCGCGATTTCGGCGGACGGGACCATCGGCGGCGACGTCGTCAACGCGGTGACGCCCGGCCACGAGGCCTGCCCGAACATCCCGACGACGTTCATCGTCACCTTCGAGGGCTTCACGCCTTCGCAGATGACCTTCCTCGAGGGCAACCTCGCACAGTGGAAGTGCGCGCTCGATCTCGATGCGGTCGGCCAGTCACTGGCGAACGCGAGCTACGAGTACAAGACGAAAGCCAACGCCGCCCAGGCGATGCGCTCCATCCGCTTCATCCTCGACTACATGGGGGTGCACGCCGAGATCAAGCCGCAGAGCGGAAACGAGGTTCTGGTGCGGGCCTTCGGCCTGCGCAGCAACTGACGACGAAGCGGGGCGGCGCTGCCACCAGCGAACGCCCCGCGGTCCTGCCGGTTCGGTTCGCCGAACCGGCCTTTTCTTCCACCACCCCCCAATCCATACTCCGCACGCCGGCCCGACGTCCATGCGGTGCCGTCTCGAGCATGCGTGCCGGTGGCTGAATGGGACAGGTGACGACAACGATAGCAACCCGACGGGAAAGGACACACTCAATGAGAAGGAAACGCGGTTGGCTCGCCATTGTGGCGCTCACAACCGTATTCGGTGCGTTGCTGACGGCAGGTCCCGGCGCGCCGATCGACCGGGCACATGCAGCGACAGTGGCCGATTGCCGGGCAATGATAACGACGGGCGCGACGCTGCTCGGCCGGATCAATCGGATCACGAACAAGCTCCGGACGACGACCGACCTGAATATCCGGACCCAACTGATCGCCGATCGCTGGCGCTACTACAGCGAGTATCAGCTTCTCCAGCAGGGATATGTCCGCGGCGGTTGCGTGCAACTGACCGGCAAGGTCGAAGACCGGTTTCCCTCTCCCAAACCGTTCAGCGAACGGCCTTGACCGCCGTCATCAACCGCCCGCCATCAAGCTGGCCGCAAACACCGACGACGAAAACGGACGGCCGCGCGTCATGCGCGGCCGTTGCTCATTCATCAAGCCTGGAGCGAGCTTACTCCGGGTTGGCCGCATAGAGCTGGGCCACCAGATCCTTCAGCTCACCGGAAAGCTGCACCACCGTGTCGGCGCCCTGATATTCGCGGAAAAGGTAGGTGAAGAGGATGCGCTTCTTGATGATCGTCGAAGCATAGACGGCGAGTTGTGTCTTCACCTCCCCGGTCTCGGCCTTGAGCTTCTGGACGAGCGCGGCATAGCAGGCGCTCGGCTCGACCTCGAGCGTTCCAAGGAAATTCGAGCTGTTGACCTCGATGCCCTCCACCGCCGACTCGATGCGCTCCTTGGCCTCCTTCAGGATGCCCTCGACGTCGATCTTGTTCTGCGAAATCTGCTCGCAGACGAGCTTGGCGAACTCGGCCCGGTCGACCGGAAGGTCCGTCCCTCGCATCTGCAAATTGGTCTGATATTGGACCATCGCATTCAGCGTCGGCAGACGACCGGAGTGCCAGCTCTCGCGTTCGTCGCACTTGGCCGCCATGCCCAAGAGCTCGTTGGTGCCGGCAAGCGCGGCATCGACCGCGCCGATCGCCCGCGCGTCGCTCGGATGGTCGCGTGACATCACGCAGTAATCACTCGGGAAAACGAGCACGACGGGGCGATCGCCGATCGCGCTGTCGATGCGCGGACCGCCCTCGGCGTTCGCGCTCGCCGCCCCGAGCCCCAAGCTCGCGATCGCGAGGAGGATGGCCCACCCCCGTCCCCGCCAAGCGCGGCTGGAGGTTACGCCGTGTCCTTGCCACGCACCAACGGAGCCGAGCGGCTCACCCGAAACGACCTGCATAGTGGCTCTCTCCACTTCGTTGACCATGAGGCAGCGAACGGTCTCGCCGGATTCACCGCCTCTTGGCGAGAGACTAGCACAGTCGAAGGTTGTTCACGAGGTCCGGCTGGTGCGGCCGGGCACCATCACCCTGCGTCAGACGAGTCGCGACTGGCGCAGCGCCGCCTCGATGAAGCTGGCAAAGAGCGGATGCGGCTCGAACGGGCGCGATTTCAGCTCCGGGTGGAACTGGACTCCGATGAACCAGGGGTGGTCCGGGTATTCGACCGTCTCCGGTAGCAGACCGTCGGGCGACATGCCGGTGAAGCAGAGACCGGCGCGCTCGAGGCGCTCCCGGTAACCGGTGTTGACCTCGTAGCGGTGGCGGTGGCGCTCGAGGATCCGCGTCGCGCCGTAGATGGCGGCGATCTTGGAATTGCCGGCGAGTTCGGCCTCGTACGCGCCGAGCCGCATGGTGCCGCCGAGGTCCCCGCCCGCGCGGCGCTGCTCGAGCTGATCGCCGCGCATCCATTCGCGCATTTCGCCGACCACCGGTTCGCCGGTCGCACCAAACTCGGTTGAACTCGCGCCGTCGATGCCTGCGAGATTTCGCGCCGCCTCGATGCAGGCCATCTGCATACCGAAGCAGATGCCGAAATACGGCACCTGGCGCTCGCGCGCGAACTTGGCGGCGAGGATCTTGCCCTCCGAGCCGCGTTCACCGAAGCCGCCCGGCACCAGGATGCCGTGCACGTGCTCGAGGTAGGGGGCCGGGTCCTCTTGCTCGAAAATCTCGCTCGCGATCCATTCGATCCTGACGCGCACCCGGTTGGCGATGCCGCCGTGTACGAGCGCTTCGATCAGGGATTTGTAGGCGTCCTTGAGGCTGGTGTATTTCCCGACGATGGCGATCGTCACCTCGCCCTCGGGGTTGGCGATCCGCGCGGAGATTTCATCCCAGCGCCGCAGATCAGGTGGTGGCGCGTCGGCAATCCCGAAAGCGGAGAGCACCTCCCCGTCCAACCCCTCGCGATGGTAGGCGATGGGCACGTCGTAGATGCTGCGCACGTCGAGCGCCTGGATGACAGCCGAGGGGCGCACATTGCAGAAAAGCGCGATCTTACGCCGTTCCTCCGGCGGCACCGGCCGATCACAGCGGCAGAGCAGGATATCCGGCTGGATGCCGATCGAGCGCAGTTCCTTGACCGAGTGCTGCGTCGGCTTTGTCTTGAGTTCGCCCGCCGCCGGAATGAACGGGATCAGCGTCAGGTGGATGAACACCGACTGCCCACGAGGCAACTCGTTGCCGAGCTGGCGGATCGCCTCGAAAAAGGGAAGCCCCTCGATGTCCCCGACCGTGCCGCCGATTTCGACCAGCACGAAATCGACCTCGTCGTTGCCGGCCCGGACGAACGACTTGATGGCATCGGTGACGTGCGGAATGACCTGGACCGTCGCGCCGAGGTAGTCGCCGCGCCGCTCGCGCGCCAGGATGTCCCTGTAGATGCGCCCCGTCGTGATGTTGTCCGCCCGCGAGCAAGGGCGGCCCGTGAAGCGCTCGTAATGCCCCAGATCGAGGTCCGTCTCGGCCCCGTCGTCGGTGACGAACACCTCGCCGTGCTGATAGGGGCTCATCGTGCCCGGATCGACGTTGAGATAGGGATCGAGCTTGCAGAGGCGCACGCGATAGCCGCGCGCCTGGAGCAAGGCCCCGAGTGCCGCCGAGGCGAGGCCCTTGCCAAGCGAGGAAACCACGCCGCCGGTTATGAATATGAACCGCGCCATGGGCCTCGACCCTACTCAGAATGAGGTCCGATTCGAAGCGCGAAATGCACCTCTCCACCGCCGTTGGAGGTCAGCCGAGAGTTGTATGCACGCCACCGGGTGATCGGAGGGTCGACTACTGAGACTGCGGAACCTGTGGTGTCGCCGGCTGCAGTGCATCGAGGATGCCACCGCCGCTCGGAGCACTCGCAGGAGCACCTTCACCGGTGGGCGTTGCGGGAGCCGACTGGGTGGCTGGCTGACCCAGCTGGTCGATGATGCTCGGCGGCTCGCCGCTGCGCTGCGCCAGCACCGTCAGGATGATGCTCGTGGCAAAGAACGCCGCACCGAGGATCGTGGTCGCCCGGGTCAGGAGGTTCGCACTGCCCCGCCCCGCCATCATGCCTCCGCCGCCGCCGATGCCAAGGGCACCGCCCTCCGAGCGCTGGATCAGCACCGTCGCGACCAGCGCGACGGCGATCATGAGGTGGATGACGAGAACGACGGTGGCCATGAAGAGTTCCGATCGCGACAATGGCACGGTGTCGGGCACCGGCATCTGCGGAAAATGGTGATGCGGGCGGCTTACACCAAGTGCGCCGCGCTTTCCAGTGTCACGCGCCGCCGTCGGCACGTGACACGCCGGTTTCGATCGTCAGGTCCGGCTGGGTTTGCGGGTCGGCACCGGCTGGCTGGTGCGGCTGGAGCGGGCCGGTTCGGGAACCGACGGGGGCTCGGCACGTGTAGGCGTCTCGGGCGCGCCGGCAACCGTTTCGGGGCGACGTCCCGGTACGGGCTGGTCACTCGGCTGGGGCGTCGCGGCCGTTGCCACGCGCGCGGGTCGGCGCTCGGGCAGCGGTGTGCGCCGCAGCAGCATCAACTCGTTCTCGCCCATCTGGGGGCAGCGGAACGCGAGGTCCGCCTCGACATCGAGATAGCGTGCGATTCGTTGCAACTGCGCGGGCGTCAGCTGGATGCGCGCCGCTTCGGGGCCAATCGCCATGTCGGCTTCCGTGCCCAGCTCCCGCAAGGCCACCATCTCGTTCATGCGCTCGAGGCACTCGGCGAGGGGAAGGTCGGCTGCGGCCACTCCAGCGCTCAGCCCAATGGACAATGCGGCCGCGGCGAGGACACCGGTTGAACGCGCGCGCGCGCCGCACCACCGCTCCTGCGGACCTCGTCTGCTCGTTCGTTCCACGAGACGCCTCCTCCGAACTCGCACACCATCCAACTGCCGCGTCAGCCGGCACACGCAGCTGACACGATACCGAGAAAATCGCTGGCCTTCAGACTGGCGCCCCCGACCAATGCCCCGTTCACGTTGGTGATCGAGAGCAATTCGGCGGCGTTGCCGGCTTTCACCGAACCACCATAAAGAAGACGAACGCCGTTGCCGGCCTCACTCCCATAGCGCGCCACCAGCTTATCACGCAGGAAGCCGTGTGCGCTCGCGACGTCGTCGAGCGAAGGTGTCAGCCCCGTGCCGATCGCCCAGACCGGCTCGTAGGCAACCACGAGTTGCTCCGACGCCAGGCTGGCCGGGATGGAGGCCGCGAGCTGGCGCTCCAAAACGTCGAGCGTGAGACCGTAGCGCCGCTGACCGAGGGTCTCGCCGATGCAGACGATCGCCGTCAGCCCAGCCGCTCCGACTGAGGCGGCCTTGCAAGCAACGAGGCCATCGGTTTCGCCGTGGTCACCGCGGCGCTCGGAATGACCGAGGATGATCGCTGTCGCGCCCGCATCGGCCAGCATCACGGCTGACAGGTCACCGGTGTGGGCGCCCGCATCCGCCGGGTGACAGTCTTGCGCTCCGATCGCGATGCCACGGTCCGCCATCGCGCCCGCGGCTTCGGCGATGAGCGTGGCGGGAGGGCAGACGAGCACGTCCAGGCGATCGGCTGCCGACAGCGCCTCGAGCCCCTGGGCCATGGCCGCCAACTCGCCGAGGGCGGCACGCAGCCCGTTCATTTTCCAGTTGCCTGCGATGAGTGTTCTCGGGGGGGCCATTGCCGCTCGTTCCTGCCAATCGGGAGAGACCATCGCGCTCCGCACCACGTCGCCTCCGCGCGATCGCGTGTTGTTGTCGCCAAGTCGCTCCGTTCCTATTATGACGCACGAAACACCCTTCGCTTGGCAGAGTTCGTCCGGGCGATCAACCGCGGCGGCTTCGTCGTCGCTTCAGCTCTTCATGGTGTCACATGCTCGAGACGCTCCGCAAAGGTGCGAAGACCTGGGTTGCGGCGATCTTCATCGGCCTGCTCGTGCTGAGCTTCGCGGTGTGGGGGATCGCCGACATCTTCGGTGGTTATGGAACGCGAACCGTCGCCACCATCGCGGACAAGGATATCACGGCGCAGGACTTCCAAACCGCCTATCGCAACGAGCTGCAATCCCTCTCGGCCCGCTTCGGGCGCCCGATCACGCCCGACATGGCGCAACTGTTCGGCGTCGAGCAGCGGGTTCTCGCGCGCATGGTCACGAGCGCCGTCGTCGACACCCACGCCGAGCGCCTCGGCCTCGGGATCGCGGACCAGACCGTTCTGCGGCTCATCCAGGCCGACCCGTCCTTTCAAAGCAGCGACGGCTCGTTCAACCAGCTGATCTTTCGCCAGCGCCTCGCCCAGGCCGGGATCAGCGAGGCGGCCTACGTCGAGGATCGCCGCGGTGCCTTGTTGCGCGCCCAAATCGCCGGCGCCTTCACCGAGGAGCTGACCCCGCCGACCGTCTTCGTCGACGCGAGCAACGACTATCAGAACGAGAAGCGCACCATCGCCCATGTCACGATCGGGCTCGAGAAGGCGGGTGATGTCCCGGCTCCCGACGATGCGGCCATCAAGGCCTATTACGACGAAAACCCACAGGAGTTCACGGCACCGGAGTACCGCAAGGTCGAACTGCTCAGCGTAACGCCGGAAGCACTGGCCGCGACGGTCGAGGTCTCCGACGAGGACGTCGAACAGGACTATGAAGCCCACCGCTCGCGCCACACGACGCCCGCCCGCCGGCGCATCCAACAGATTTCGTTCCCGGACGAGGCGACCGCCCGCACCGCGCTCGAGGCGATCCGCGGCGGCCAGGATTTCGTCGACGCCGCGAAACTCGCGGGCCAGACCGCGAGCGATATCGATCTCGGCATCCAGTCGATCGATCAACTCGCCGACCCGGTGGTCGCGCTCGCGGCTTTCGCGCTGGGCGAGGGCGAGGTGAGCGAGCCGATCAAGGGCACGTTCACGACCGTGCTCTTGCGCGCCAGCGAGATCACGGAGGAGGTCGTGCGCCCGCTCGAAGAGGTCCGCGACGAAATCCGCACCCAGATCGCACGTGACCGCGCGGTCTCGGCGGTCGCCGACCTCTACGACGCCGTCGAGGACGATCGCGCCGCCTCCATGTCGTTCGCCGAGATCGCCGCCAAGCACAGCCTCGCCCATCGCGTGATCGAGGCCATCGATGCCTCGGGTAAGGCGACCGACGGCACCGACGTCGGCGAGTTGCCGAGCACGAATGAACTGCTGGGGGCGATTTTTTCGACCGAGCCTGGAACCGAGGCCAATGCCCTGGAAACGACGGACCAGGGCTTCGTGTGGCTCGACGTCGTCGCATCGACGCCAGCGGCGCTGAAGCCGTTCGAATCGGTCGCCGAGGCCGCCCGCACGGCCGCCGAGCGCCAGAAGCGGCTCGATGCGCTTCGCGATCTCTCCGACAGGCTCCTCACCCAACTCAACGACGGCAAGCCGCTCGGTGACTTCGCCAAGGACCTCGGCCTCGACGTCGTCACCAGTGAACCGCTGACCCGGACCGGCTCCGCCCCGGGACTGCCGGCCGCCGTCGTCTCGCAGGCCTTCGCCATGGCCGAGGGCCGCCATGGCGTCGCCTGGACCGATGCCCGGGACGGGCGCGTGCTCTTTCGCCTGGAGGCGGTGACGCCGGCGCCCGCGCCCGCCGATACGGCTCGCACCGCCATCGTCGATGACCTGACGCGCCAGATCGCGGACGACCTCATCGGCCAGTATACGAACGCCCTGCGCGACCACTATAAGGTGGAGATCAATCAGGCGGCCCTCGATTACGCGGCCGGCCGCACGCAACCGCCGGCCGGCGGCGGCGGATTGTTCTGAGCCGCTGTGCTCGACTTGTCGGGCGGGGTCGGAACCTGACTGGGTTTCGCTCCGCCAGGGGATCCGGTTGACGTCGCGGCCGTGCGGGTCGCGGCAAGCTCGCGAGGCGGGGATGGCGCGCAGGAAGTCGACGGGGCCGGGATCGATGAAGTCCGGGCCGCTGGAGCACCAGGGATTGCAATTCCGCCCAGCCCCCGAGGCCTTCGCCGAGGTCGCGGCGGCCGGCCGCCCGCAAGTCGTCTGGACCACCCTCGTTGCCGATCTCGAGACGCCCGTCTCGGCGATGCTGAAACTCGGGGCCGGGCGCCGCAACGCGTTCCTGCTCGAGAGCGTCGAGGGGGGCGCCGTACGCGGTCGCTATTCGATCATCGGACTCGAGCCGGACCTCATCTGGCGCGCGAACGGGGAACGGGCGGAGATCAACCGGCGCCCCGCCGAAGACCCGGGCGATTTTCAGCCGCTCGAGGAGCCGACGCTCGACGCCCTGCGCAGCCTTCTGGAAAGTTCACGCATCGAACTGCCGGAGGCTTTGCCGCCGATGGCCGCAGGCGTCTTCGGCTTCATGAGCTACGACACCGTGCGCCAGGTCGAACGCCTGCCGGGAGCCGGCCGCGACGCGCTCGGCGTGCCGGACGCCATTCTCATCCGTCCGACGGTGATGGTGATCTTCGATGCCGTCAAGGACGAGATCACGATCGTCACCCCCGTCTATCCGACACCCGGCGGGGCGCCGAGCAGCCAGTCTGCCGGCCGCCGCAAGACCAAGGCGCCAGGCGACCAGCAAACGACCTATCTCGAAGCCTGCGAACGTCTCGCCCGCGTCGTTGCGCGTCTCGAATCCCCGCTCGACATGCGGCGCGACGTCACCGAGGTCGAGCCCGGCGAAGCGCTGCCCGCCGCGCGCTCCAACACGCCGCGCAAGGACTACCTCGCGATGGTGCGCAAGGCCAAGGAGTACATCGCGGCCGGCGACATCTTCCAGGTCGTCCTCAGCCAGCGGTTTTCCGTCCCCTTCACGCTCGCACCCTTCTCGCTCTACCGGGCCCTCAGGCGCACCAACCCCTCGCCCTTTCTTTTCTTCCTCGACTTCGGCGAGTTCTCCATCGTCGGCTCGAGCCCGGAAATTCTCGTTCGCGTGCGCGATGGCGAGGTCACCATTCGCCCGATCGCCGACACGCGGCCGCGTGGCGCGACACCCGCCGAGGACCGGGCCAATGCCGCCGATCTCCTCGCGGATGAAAAGGAGCGCGCCGAGCACCTGATGCTGGTCGACCTCGGGCGCAACGACGTCGGGCGGGTCTCGGAGATCGGCACGGTGACGCTGACGGACAGCTTCTTTCTCGAATACTACAGCCAGGTCATGCACATCGTCTCGAACGTCACGGGCCGGCTACGCGCCGACCGGGACGCGATCGACGCCTTGATGGCGGGCTTTCCGGCGGGCACCGTCTCGGGCGCGCCGAAGGTGCGCGCGATGCAGATCATCGACGAACTCGAGCGCGACAAGCGCGGGCCCTATGCCGGGTGCGTCGGATATTTTTCCGCGAACGGGCAGATGGACACCTGTATCGTGCTGCGCACGGCGCTCGTCAAGGATGGCGTCATGCACGTCCAGGCGGGCGCCGGCATCGTCGCCGATTCCATCCCCGAGAGCGAGCAGGCCGAGTGCGAGAACAAGGCCAAGGCGCTCTTCAAGGCGGCCGAGGAGGCCGTGCGCTTCGCGAGCCGCGGTCGGGGCAACCAGAGCTGACGGGCAGGGGCGATTTTCCACGATCCCGGCAAGTTGCATGCGCAGCTCACGGTTCCCGGGCGCGGTGCAGCGTGGAGCAAAGCGGAACGGTGCGCCGCAGACCCGGGACCGCCCTTGTCCTGCGCCCTTCATAGCGACCCCGGACCAGCAGTGCGTCATTGCATGCCGCACTGCATCCGGGGATCGTGAGGGGGGCGCACCGCATCCGGGGCTCGTCATCGCACGGTTCCCGGATGCACTGCGGCGTGGAGCGCAGCGCAATGCCGCTGTGCTGATCCGGGACCGCCCTCGTTCGGCCCTAACCTGCAATTGCGTCGAACAGGTCGCGCCAATCCGGATTGCTCTCTTCCACGAGTGCAACCTTCCAAGCGCGCCGCCATCGCTTGAGCGCATACTCGCGCCGGGCGGCACTCTCGGTACTCTCGTGGCGCTCGAAATAGACCAACCGATCGACCCCGAACTTGCGGGTAAACGATGCCACTACCCCTGCTCGATGCTGCCAGATGCGCTGGGCGAGCGCACTCGTCATGCCGACATAGAGGACACCGCGCGGCCGGTTGGCGAGAATATAAACCCAGAACTCGCTCGACGTGTTCATGGTCAATACTCCCTTGCCAGCGACCCCGGACCAGCGGTGCACCACTTCGTGCCGAACCGCATCCGGGGATCGTCATCGCACGGTTCCCGGATGCACTGCGGCGTGGAGCGCAGCGCAATGCCGCTGTGCTGATCCGGGACCGCCCTCGTTCTGCTCTCCTAATCGCGACCCGGGACCGGCCTCGTCCTGCTCCCTTCATGGCGACCCCGGATCAGCGGTGCACCACTCGCGTGCTGCACCGCATCCGGGGATCGTGAGGGGGGCGCACCGCATCCGGGGATCGTCATCGCACGGTTCCCGGATGCACTGCGGCGTGGAGCGCAGCGCAATGCCGCTGTGCTGATCCGGGACCGCCCTCATTCTGCTCTCCTCATGGCGACCCCGGACCGCCCACGTTCTGCTCCCTTCATGGCGACCCCGGATCAGCGGTGCACCACTCGCGTGCTGCACCGCATCCGGGGATCGTGGATGGCCTCACCCCGCCGGCGGGCCATCGTCGCGATCCGTGGCGGCGGGCGCGGCCATCTTGGCGAGGAGGAGCGCGTAGTTGCGCGAGAAGGTCCGCGTGTTCGGATGATCCTCGCCGAGGCGCGCGCGGGCAATCTCCAGCGCCCGCCGCATCGGCTCCTCGGCCTCGTCGAGGCGGCCCGTCGCCTTGAGCAACTGCGCGAGGTTGTTGAGATCCCTCGTCACGACGGGATGATCTGGCCCATAGGCCTTCTCGTCGATCGCCAGCGCCCGCCGCATCAGCGGCTCGGCCTCGTCGAGACGGCCCGTCGCCTGGAGCAACTGCGCAAGGTTATTTAGTGCCGTGGCCACGTTCGTATGCTCGCGTCCGAGCCGGGCTTCCACGATACCGACCGCCCGACGCATCAGCGGCTCGGCCCCCTCGAGACGTCCAGTCGCTTGGAGCAACGACGCGAGGTTATTGAGGCGGATCGCCACAGTGGGGTGGTCCGGCCCGAAGGCCTTCTCGTCGATCTTCTGCGCCCGCCACATCAGCGGCTCGGCCTCGGTGAAGCGACCCGTCGCCTGGAGCAAACTCGCAAGGTTATTGAGGGCGATCGCGATCGTTGGATGTTCAGAGCCGGATGTGGCCTCGAAAATTGCCAGTGCCCGGTGATAGAGAGGCTCGGCGGTGGCGTAGGCGGCGCGGCTGAAGAAATAGAGTGCTAGTTGACTGAGAAGTACACCGGCGCTTCTAGCTGAGGCTCCGAGCGACTCGGGATTTGCCCCCGAAAGACGCCAGAGGTGGCCGGTGACGGCCTCGGCATGGGGCGCGAGACGGGCGCAAGCGGGCCAATTGCGAATGTGGTCTGCGCGCCGCTCCCCGCCTGGAAATGCAGCCGTGACCAGCTCAAGTGCCGCACCAACCGCCTCGCGCGCCGAGTCCCCATTCGGCAGCCGCTCCAATCGCGCCCGAGCCATGGCCTGGACGACGAGGTTGACGGAAAGGCCGGACGTACCGTCGGCGAGCTTGTCGCGGCGGATGAGGGCGACGCGGGCGAGCGCGTCGAGAGCCGCCTCGAGATCGAGTTCCTTGGCCTTCTCCTCGGGAAAGAGGTCGAGCGGAATATCCTCCGGCGCCAGATAGGCCAAGAGGCCCATCACCGCACCCGCCATCGGCGCTGCTGCAGTCACGGCATCGAGCGCGAGACCGAAGGTGGCGGCAACGCTCCGCGGATAGTCCGTGCCCTCCGGCACGTCGGCGAGTTGCGCCTCCCATTCCCTCTCGTAGGCCGCAAACGACAGCCCCCGCGCCTTGCAGGTCGCGGCCGCATGGTCGAGGGCGAGGGGGAGATAGCCGAGCGCCTTTGCGAGGGCGGCGGCACCGTCATGATCGCTCCGCTTCGTCTCGGCAAGGAGGAAGTCCACGGCCGCCTCGGGCGCGAGCACGTCGATCTCGCGCGCCGCAAAGCGCCCCGGCCACGTGGTGTGGCGCGTGGAGGCGATGACGTGCGCGCCGGAGGCGGGCATCAGGTCCTGGAGCTTGGTGGCCGGCTGGCCCTCGGCGGGGGGCGGGTACTCGGGCCCCGGCACGTTGTCGTAGACGAGGAGGCCGGGGCGCGGATCGGATTTGTCGCCCGCCTCGATGAGTGCGAGGGTTAAGCGGGCGGCTTCGGGGAGACTTTGGGCAGCGATCTCCGCGACGCGCGGATCGAGCCGGCCGCCGAGGTCGGCGAGGCCCTGCATGACGCCATCCTCCGTTTCGGCAGCGAGCCACCAGGCAAAGCGATAGCGGTTCGCGGTGGCGGCGCGGTGGGCGTATTCGCGCGCGAGGGTCGATTTGCCGACGCCGCCGAGCCCGGCGATGGTGTGGCGCTTGGCGATGGTGGCGGTGCCCCCGCCGCCCCAAAGACTGGCCTCGATGGCTACGAGGTCGGCCGCGCGGCCGGCGAAGTTGGGGGTCGCAAAGATCTCGTCATGGAAGAACCCGCCCGCCGGGAGTGGGTGCTCGTTGGGGGCGGCGATGGCCTCGTAGTAATTTGCAACGTGTACGAATTGATCCGCGACGCTTGCCTCGGAAATCCAGTTTGCGGCGCCATGGGCCTCCTGGACCCCAACCTTTTCTGACCCCCGAGCGGAATTACCTCCGCGAAGGATGACAAATGCTCTGACCATTGCGTCAAAACATTCCGACAGGACGGAACCAGCCAGAGCAATCCATAAAATGGCGAGCGTTTCCCAGAAGAGACTCACGGCTCATCCCCCCAGGATAACGATGGAGGGTCGCGGCGGATGACGGTGTTATTCAGCGTCTCGACCGTAGCCATGCGTGGTTTCACACCAACCTCCAAACTAATGGCACGCCGGGCCGCGCGAAACGCAATGGCAATAATATAAAGCAAACCCGAGCCAACAAGCAACAGAATTATGAGCCCGACATCTCCTTGGGGGAATTTTGCAGCGAACTCGCGGAAAAGTTGACTTGATGATGCAGGAAGGGCATAAATAAATTCTATTATGCCTCTATACGTCTCCTCTAGAGACGCGTTGAAATCTCCCGCCAGCAGTTCAAGCGGAACCTCTAATATAATCGTATCGTTGCAATTGCGATAACTTCCGGCAGCATCTCTCCCCAAAAAGCGCGCAGTCAAAATCAACTGCTCCGCATCATTCAGGTGAGCCGTTGAATGCAGCACCACGTCATCTGTGATGCTGGAGCTGTGAACCGCATTGAACAGATTGTCCTCGAAGTCTGGCCTTTTCCACGCATTCCAGGGAAGCGTGGGCGATGCATCAACTCTCACATTATCTCCAGAAATGGTGGTGCCCGTCCCTCTTGAGGTGGCGCCGGTTACCGCCCTTCTGATTTCGTTGTGAATTTCGATGGCGAGCGACTGACTAATTGGCGCTAGCCCATCCAACCGCGTCTCCAGCCGGAGCACCACAACATTCAGCGGCTCGGATGGTTTCCCCATACATCTTAATCGGCCAAGGTTATTGCGTACATCTAGATATTGGTTTTGAAATTCCCGTTGAAACGCGCTTGTGTTGGTCAACCAGCCTCGGATTGTTTCCCGCGCTGAGACATCAGAGCCGTCCGCAGGATCAGCCGGACGGTCATCGCTCGCGACTGAGACATGCGGCCGATGGAGAGGCGCGCCGATAGACGGGCCGTCCCAGACGGCGCCGGACGCCAACAACCAAAATGCCAAGATCGTCAACAGCGTCCAATTGGCCCGCACGCTCCGGCCCAGTCCCATGCCTGGCCGGGCGGCCCCGACCGCTCCCCAGCGTTGCCCGTTGTCGCCGCCGTTCCCCGTCATGGCGCTCCGCCTGCCGTTCCCTCGCCGCAGAGCTTATCCGGCGTTCACGGCAGGCGAAACACTGTATTCGCTCCGGGCGCGACGGGATGGCGGCGGCGAGCCAAGCGGGGCGAAGCGCACGCCCTATTCGGCGGCAACCGCGCGCGGCAGGCGCTCCTCGACGCCACGCGGGTCGGCGGCATAGGCGTCGATCCGGCGCTCGATCTCGTGGCGGAAATGGCGGATGAGCCCCTGCACGGGCCAGGCCGCGGCATCGCCCAGCGCGCAGATGGTATGGCCCTCGATCTGCTTGGAAACGTCGAGCAGGAGGTCGATCTCGCGCCGGCTCGACTGACCCTTGGCCATGCGCTCGAGCACCCGCCACATCCAGCCCGTGCCCTCGCGGCAGGGCGTGCACTGGCCGCAGCTCTCGTGCTTGTAGAAATAGGAAATGCGGGCGATGGCGCGCACGATGTCGGTCGACTTGTCCATGACGATGACCGCCGCCGTGCCGAGGCCCGATTTGAGGTCGCGCAGACTGTCGAAATCCATCGGCGTGTCGATGATCTGCTCGGCCGGCACGCACGGAACCGACGAGCCGCCGGGAATGACGGCGAGCAGGTTGTCCCAGCCGCCGCGCACGCCGCCGCAATGGCGCTCGATGAGTTCGCGGAAGGGGATCGACATCGCCTCCTCCACGTTGCACGGCTGGTTGACGTGGCCGGAGATGCAGAAAAGCTTGGTGCCGAGGTTGTTGGGGCGCCCGAAGCTGGCGAACCAGGTGGCGCCGCGCCGCAGGATGTCCGGCACGACGGCGATGCTCTCGACGTTGTTGACCGTGGTCGGCGCACCATAGAGGCCGCAGTTGGCCGGGAAGGGCGGCTTGAGGCGCGGCTGACCCTTCTTGCCCTCGAGGCTTTCGAGCAGCGCCGTCTCCTCGCCGCAGATGTAGGCGCCGGCGCCGTGGTGCACGTAGCAGTCGAAATCCCAGCCGTGCACGTTGTTCTTGCCGATGAGGCGGGCCTCGTAGGCCTGATCGATGGCGGCCTGGAGGCGCTCGCGCTCGCGGATGTACTCGCCGCGCACGTAGATGTAGCAGGCGTTGGCCTGCATGGCGAAGGAGGCGATGAGGCAGCCCTCGACCAGAAGGTGCGGATCATGGCGCATGATCTCGCGGTCCTTGCAGGTGCCCGGCTCCGATTCGTCGGCGTTGACGACGAGGTAGTGCGGCCGCTCGCCGACCTGCTTGGGCATGAACGACCACTTGAGACCGGTCGGAAAGCCCGCCCCGCCTCGGCCCCTGAGGCCCGACTGCTTGACCTCCTCGATCACCCAATCGCGGCCCTTGTCGATCAGCACCTTGGTGCCATCCCAGGCGCCACGCTTCAGAGCCCCCTCGAGCTTCCAGTCGTGAAAGCCATAGAGGTTCTGGAAGATCCGGTCCTGGTCCTTGAGCATCTGGTCTCGGTCCCGCTGAGCCGTACGGCGCGCCGCGCGGTATCCCGCGCCTCAAATCGCGCGCACCATGCCGCGCTCGACCCGTCTTGCCAAGTGGGCGTTGGTCGCGGTCGGCTCTGGCCGTTCCAATCGGCTGGTAGCAACCGAACGACGAGACGTGGAGGACGTCAGCCATGATCACCGAGACCCTGAAGCCTGTGGCCCTCGTTCTGAGCCTTGCTCTCATGCTCAGCGCCGTCACGATCGCCCAGGCCCTCGCCGGGCCGAAGAACCTCGGCGGCGGCGCATCGACATTGTCCGGCACGGACCTCGGCAGCACCCGTTGAACTCTGAGCGCGCCCAAGCCCGCCCAGCGCTCAGACATCCCCTGGCGAGGATGCCTCGCCGCTCTCGGAAGCTGCCTCGGCGTACGGCCAGAGCACGTCGAGCGGAAAGGTGTGCACCTCGAACGGCGGGGCCATGACAGGGTCGGCCTCCTTGAACGTAGCGGCCAGCAGCCACTTGCCACCGGTCAGCGCAAAGACCTCCAGCGTGCGCGCATCCGGGTCCACGTACCAAGCATGACCGACGCCGTGCTCGGCATAGATGGCGAGCTTGTCGGTGCGGTCGATCCGCGCCGTCGAGGGTGAGAGCACCTCGCAGACCCAATCCGGCGCCGTCGCGATGAAGGCCGTCGTCGGCAGCCGTGGCAAGCGCTCGCGCCGCCAGCCGGCGATGTCGGGCACGACGACGTGCGCCTCGAGATGCAACTCCGGTTCGTCCATGAACAGCCAGCCGCCGGGCCCGCCCCGCCCCCGTCCGAACGGGTTGCCCAACTCGACCTGGAGCTCGTGGCTGACCACCGCATGGGCCGGTCGGGGCCTCGGCTGAGCATGCAGCACGCCATGGATGATCTCGCCGACCATGTTGGCGGGGAGAGCCGCGAGGTCGGCATAGGTCGCCGGCGGGCGTGATTTTTCGAGCGCGCTCATGGGCCTGAGCTTAACATGCGGTGGTCCGGCCGATCTAGCGCAAGCGCTCGAGGATCGAGACGTAGTTGGCGACCGCCGCCCCGCCCATGTTGAAGATGCCGCCGAGCTTGGCGCCTGGCACCTGCATGCCGCCGGCCTCACCCATGAGTTGCATCGACGTCAGCACGTGCATGGACACACCCGTCGCCCCGATCGGATGGCCCTTGGACTTGAGCCCCCCCGAAGGATTGACCGGCAGGCGCCCATCCTTGGCGGTCACGCCCTCGGCGATGACGCGGGCGCCCTCACCAGGGGCCGCGAGGCCCATGGCCTCGTATTCGATGAGTTCTGCGATGGTGAAACAATCGTGCGTCTCGACGAACGAGAGATCGTCGAGCGCAACGCCTGCATCCGCGAGGGCCTTGGCCCAGGCCATGGCGCAGCCTTCGAACCGCAGGATATCCCGCTTCGACATCGGCAGGAAATCCTGGACGTGCGCGTTGGCACGAAACGCCACGGCCTTGGGTCGTTGGAGCGCGGTTGAAAGGTCCGTCAGAACGAGTGCCGCGGCTCCGTCCGAGACGAGCGAACAATCGGTTCGCTTCAAGGGGCCGGCGACATAGGGGTTCTTGTCGCTCTCGGCGCGGCAGAATTCGTAGCCGAGCGCCTTGCGCATCTGCGCATAGGGGTTGGCCACGCCGTTCTCGTGGTTCTTGGCCGCGATCATGGCGAGTGCGTCGGACTGGTCGCCGTGGCGCTGGAAATAGGCCGCGGCGATCTTGCCGAAGATGCCGGCGAACCCGGCTGGCGTTGCTCCCTCTTCGGCGAGATAGGACGCCTTGAGGAGGTTGGCGCCGATCTCGGGTCCGGGCGTCGTCGTCATCTGCTCGACGCCGACGACGAGGACGAAACGGGCGCGTCGGGCCTCGATGCTCTTGAGACCCTGCGAGACGGCGGCAGACCCCGTCGCGCAGGCGTTCTCGACGCGGGTCGCCGGCTTGAACCGGAACGCGTCGGAGGCCTGGAAGACGAGGGAGGCGGTGAAGTCCTGCGCCGAAAAGCCCGCGTTGAAGTGGCCGAGCACGACCTCGTCGATCTCCTCGGCGCCGATCCCGGCATCGGCGAGCGCGCCGCTCGCGGCCTTGACGATGAGGCTCTCGACCGTCTCGCCCTCGAGCTTGCCGAACGGGGTGTGGTGCCAGCCGATGATCGCGGCGCTCATGAGGGCCTCCTTGCAAGTGCCTGTCGGATCCTCCCCGGCAGATACGCCCACCGAAGCAAGCTCGCAAGCTTCGGCCCGGCGAGCGGGGTTCCAAGCGATCGACGAGAGGTCTATCATCCGGGCGCGGAACAACGGGTGCCACGTCGGATCGGGGAGAACGAGCACATGGCGGAACGGAAACAAGTGGCGACGTGGCGCATCATCGTCGCCTTCATCCTCGACTTCTTCACCGCATTCTTCGTTCTAGGATTTCTCGTTGCATCGTTCACGGGCGGCCGCACCGCCGAGGGTTTCAGTCTCGAGGGTTGGCCGGCGCTGCTCTTGTTCGGGTTGATCGCCGCCTATTTCATCGTCGGGCGCATGTCCGGTGGCACGCTTTGGGCGCGCCTGCTCGGAGCGGTGCGCCACCGCGCCTGACACGGGACCGGGCCACGCCCCGACCTCAGGGAGTAGACCGTGATCTACCTCGAGGCACTGAGCTATCTCGTGACGATCCTCGGCTTTCCGGTCGCCATCCTCGTCTTCCTCAACGAGGAGCGTCGCCAGCGGCGCAACGAGGCGAGCGAACTGCACCGCAACCTCTCGGAGGAGTACGACAACTTTCTGCGCCTCACCCTCGACAATGCCGACCTCCTCCTGATGAGCCGGTCGCACCCGCCCGCAACGATGACGGCGGAACAGTCCGAGCGACGCCTCATCATCTTTCGCATGCTCGTGTCGCTGTTCGAGAAGGCCTATATCATCCTTTACGACGACGACATGGACCGCGACGCCCGCCGGCGCTGGCTGTCGTGGGAGGACGACATGCGCGAGTGGTGCCGGCGGGACGATTTCCGACTGCTTCTGCCCGAACTGCTCGAGGGCGAGGACGACGCCTTCAGCGCCTACATCACCGACATCGCCGCCAAGGAGCATGCGCGGCTGATGGCACGCTGAAAGGCGCCAGCGCCAGCACCTCAGAGCCGGCCGCGCAAATCACGACGCCTGATCTTGCCCGTCACCGTCATGGGCATTTCCGCGATGAAACGGATGTGGCGGGGATACTCGTGCCCGGCGAGGCGTTCGCGCACGAACTGTTGAATCTCGACAGCGAGCGCATCGGTCCCGACCACGCCCTCGGCCGGCACGATGAAGGCCGCCACCGCCTCGCCACGGATCGCATCGGGCACCCCGACGACGCCCGCCAGTTTGACCGCCGGATGGCGCATCAGGCAGTCCTCGACTTCGCTCGGCCCGATCCGGTAACCGGCGGAATTGATGATGTCGTCATCGCGCCCCTTGAACCAGAAATATCCCTCCGGATCGCGTGTCGCGACATCGCCGAGGAGGCACCAGTGCCCCCGGAACTTCGCCTGCGTCGCCTCCGGATTGCCCCAGTATTCGAGAAACATCACGGGATCGGGCCTCGCGACCGCGACGACGCCCTCGTGGCCGTCCGCAACCGGCTCTCCCTCCGGATCGACCACCGCCACGCGGTGCCCGGGGATCGGCCGGCCCATCGATCCGGCACGCACTGGAAAGAGGCCGGCGCAGTTACCGAGAACGAGATTGACCTCCGTCTGCCCGTAGAACTCGTTGATGGTGACACCGAACGTCTCGCGGCCCCAACCGACCATGTCCTCGCCGAGGCTTTCCCCTCCCGAGCCGATCGAGCGCAGCGCGAAGGCGTGTCGTTCGCGCGGGCGCTCCACCTGACGCATCAGCCGGAGCGCGGTCGGTGGTAGGAAACTGTTGGCGATGGCATGGCGCGAGAGGAATGCGAAGGCCGCTTCGGGATCGAATTTCTCGGCCCGCCCGCAGTGCACCGGCAGTCCCCAGTAGAGCGCCGGAAAGAGGATATTGAGCAGCCCGCCCGCCCACGCCCAGTCGGCCGGCGTCCAGAAGCGGTCGCCCTTTCGCGGGGCCATCTCGTGCGGCAAGGCTACGCCCGGCAGATGGCCCAGCAGCACGCGCTGGGCATGCAGCACGCCCTTGGGGTTGCCGGTCGTGCCGGACGTGTACATCAGGAGCGCCGGGGCATCGATGCCGGTCGGTACACTCGCGCGGGTCGGCGAGGCGCGCTCGATCAACGGCCAGAAGCCCAGAATTCCGGGCCGATTGCCGCCGGGCTCGAGACCGCCGCCATCGATCAGCACGACTTGGCCGAGCGTCTCGACGCCGCCGCAGGCATCTGCGATGCGCTCCCAGCCGGCGGCCGTCGTGACGATCGCCCGTGCTCTGCTGTCCGTGAGCCGGTGCTGGACGGCATCCGGTCCAAATAGCAGGGAAATCGGCAGCGCGATCGCCCCGAGCGTCTGGATGGCGACGTGGGCGATGAGTGTTTCCGGGGCCTGCGGCAACTGCACGGCAACGACGTCACCCGCCCCGACACCATGCCCGGCGAGCGCATTGGCAAGGCGCCGCGAGAGGACCGAAACGTCCTGGAACGTGTAGGTCTCGAGGGCGCCATCGGCCCGCTCGACGATGAGCGCCGGATCGTCGCGCCCGGCGCCCTCGGCATGGCGGTGACAGATCGCATCGGCAATGTTGAAGCGGGCCGGCAGATCCCATCGAAAGCCGGCGACGACATCCTCGTACGTGGCGCCCGACAGCCGCATCGAGAAACCCTCCCTTGGAATGCCACCACGGCCCTCCAGCCGGACCGCGACGGGTCATGCTCCGGCGTTGCCTAGGCTGCCGAGATGCCGCCGTTCACGCTGATCGCCTGCCCCGTGATCCGCGCGCCGCCAGGCCCCGCGAGGAACACGGCGAGCGCGGCGAGGTCGCCCGGCTCGACGACACCGAGATGCGCCATCCGTTCGGCCTTGGCAAAGAGCTTTCCGGCGAACGGGTCGGCCATCAGGCGGTCGTACAGCGGCGTATCGCGTACGATCGACGGTGTGATGCAGTTGACGCGGATGGCGCTTCGCTTGGCCTCGATGGCGAGTGCGCGCGAGAACATGACGATGCCGGCCATGATCGCGCCGATCACCGTTTCGCCGGGTGTTGCGATCTTTGCGGCATCCGAGGCGATGGTGACGATGGCACCGCCACCGGCCGCCTCGATGTGCGGGAGCGCCGCGCGCGCGGCGAGGAGGGGGCCGAGCAGGCCGCGCTCGATGGTACCCGGAATCGACTCGATCGGCGTCGTGTGAAAGAGGCGCGGAACGTCGTCGCCGCCGGTCGAGACCACGAGCGTATCGATGCCGCCGAGCCTGGCCGCGAGCTCGCCGACGGCGACCTCGGCCTCGCCGGGCCGTGTCATGTCGCCGGTCGAAAAGCAGATGAGCGCCGATGGATGCCGCTTACCGAGGTCCTCGGCCGCCGCCTCGGCCCTCTCGCGGCCGCGCCCGATGAGGGCGAGTCGCCGCACGCCGGCCTCGAGGAACGCGCCCGCGACCGCCAGCCCGATGCCGGCCGTGCCGCCGGCGATCACCACGCGCTGATCCTCGATGCGCTTTGCCGTCGCCATCCCGCAACGCTCCCGCCGATTGAAGGGCCGTCGTTGACCCCGACCCGAACCGGCTGCCATGTTGCGACCCGAGACCGTCAGATGGCAAGCCGAGGAGGACACATGGACCGCGATCGCTTCGAGAAGGGCCTCGCCCAGCGCAAGGCGACGCTCGGCGCCGAATACGTCGAGCGCGCCATGGCGGGCGCGACCGAGTTCAACCGGCCCTTCCAGGAGATGATGACGGAATGGTGCTGGGGCTTCGGCTGGGGCGACGAGACGCTGCCGCCCAAGACCCGCTCCATGCTCAACCTCGTCATGATCGCGGCGCTCAACCGGATGGAGGAGTGGGAGTTGCATCTCAAAGGCGCGATCAACAACGGCGTCTCGCGCGAGGAGATCCGCGCCTGCATCCACCAGGCCGCGATCTATTGCGGCGTCCCGGTCGGCGTCGAGTGTTTCCGCCGAGCGAACCGCATCCTGGCGGAGCTGGACGGCAAGTCGGGCTGAGCGCGCGTTGACGCCGCTCACCGCCGCGTGGTGAATGGCGCGGGGGAGCGACGGCGATGGCGGACGTCTTCATCAGCTATTCCAAGAAGAAGCCCGAGGTCACCAAGGACCTCGCGGGCGATCTTGCCGCGCGCGGACTGTCGGTCTGGTGGGATACGGCGCTCGTTCCGGTTGGCGACTTCGACACGCAAATCCTCGCGGAGCTCGCGGCCGCACGTGCCGTCATCGTCATCTGGACCGCACAGTCGGTCACCTCGGCCTGGGTGAAGTCGGAGGCGAACCGGGCGAACAAGGCCGGAAAACTCATCCAGGTCGCCGAGGATGGCCTCGATCTCGATCTCGTGCCGCCACCGTTCGATGTCGGTCACATCGCCTTCCTGTCGGACCGCGATGCGATCTATCGCGGTCTCGCGGCACTCGGCGTCGAAGTGGGTGAGACCGGCAGAGTCGCGCGAGGTCGCCTCATCGGCTTCGACGGCGCCGGCATTTCCACCCTCACCACATCCGCGACCACCGCCCCGCCGGACGAGGCGTTGGGACGCGAGCGCAGGGACTGGCTGCTCGTCTGGGAGGACCCGAAGCCGGACAAGCTCGTGCGCTTTCTGCGCCAGTACCCGAACGGTCAGTTCGCACCGGTGGCCCGCGAGCGACTTTCTGAAGGCCTGCTGCCGATCATCAGGGCCGGCATGAACGAACAAGTTCTGACCTTTGCCGCAACGCTCACCGGCACACCCGCCGGCGTCAAGGCGGCCGCAGTCATCGCGGAGGCAAAGGCCGAAGCAGCGCGCAAGGCCAAAGCCCTTCGCAAAACGGAGCAAAAACTGCAAGCCGAGCGCAAGGCGCAATTCGATCGAACCATTGCCGAGGCTGTCAGAAGCTCGGAATCGGGCGACGGACGATCATCATCGCTCGCCACACCACAGGTCACCGCCCCCACCAGAGCAAGTGAGCCCCCAGGCGTCGATGTCGGCGCGTGGCTCGACGAGAACATGCCGACGTTGCTGGTTCGTGCCGAGACGGCGTCGGCACCCGCCGCGCAGGCAAGCACGGGCCGCATCCGCAGACGGGCTTCCAAAGACACCACTCGCACTGCGGATGTGAGGCACCGACCAGTGGCACGCACTCCCGAGGCCACCCCACCGCAAGACGAAGCCCGTGCTCCCGAGGCTCCCCAGCGGGCAAGTGCCGCACCCGCGTTCGATGCCTACGCGGCCAACGTGCCGGACACCTATGCGCGCCACACGGACACCGAGCCTCGCGCCGACCGCCAACCAGGTGGCGACTACGCGCCGCAATTCGCATCGTATGCCGAGCCCGCCTACGGCGCGCCACCCGGCTACGATTCCGGCGGTTACCAATACGACGACGATTCCAGTTACGTCGGGCATCAGGCGCAACACTCCGGTTACGCTCCCCACGGCCACCCCCCGCACCAGCCTTTCCAATACGATCAGAGGGGTTACGACGCAGGCTACCACAACGCCGCTCAACCGCATCCGACGCGAATGCTGACGGACCGCTGGCAAGAAGCCGACGACGACGAGTACGAATATGATGAACCCGAGGAAAGAACGCCCCGATTACGCTCCATCACAGCGATCGGCGGCCTCGGTCTCGTCCTCCTCATCGGCGCGGCGATCGCTCTCGGGTTCATGTTCCTCTACTGACGAGTGTCGTCGCGGTTGCACGACAGTCGGCCCGTGCCGCGCAACACCGTTGCAATGCGGCGCATCGAGTGATCGAATGGAGGCACAACGAGTGCTGCCGTGATGCAGCCCGAACCTGGGAGGACGAGACATGGCATCCAACAAACACTGCTGCGGGCCGGGCTATGCCTCACCCAAAGAGGCGATGTCGGCGCCGAGAGAAAAACTCCTCTATACCGTCGCGCTCTACGTCGGCACTGGAATCGAAAAGCCCGACTATCTCGCAACCGTCGATGTCGACCCTGACAGCCGGACCTATTCCAAGGTCATCGCCCGCACGGAGATGCCGCAGGTCGGCGACGAACTCCACCACTCCGGCTGGAACGCCTGCTCGAGCTGCCATGGCGATGCCAGCAAGAAGCGCCAGTATCTGCTGTTGCCCGGCGTGCGCACCTCCAACATCAACATCGTCGACACATCAGACGCCCGCAATCCCAAGCTCCACAAGGTCGTCAAGGGTAGCGAGATCAAGAAGAAGACGAACCTTTCGGGCCCGCACACCGTGCACTGCCTCGGCGCCGACATCATCATCTCCATGCTCGGCGACGCCAAGGGCAACGGGCCAGGCGGCTTTCTGCACCTCGATCAGGACTTCAACATCCTCGGGCGCTGGGAGAACGGCATCGAGGGAATGAAATACAATTACGACTTCTGGTACCAGCCGCGCCACAACATGATGGTGAGTTCGGAGTGGGCGGCGCCGAAGACGTTCATGCCCGGCTTCGACCTCGATGACGTCTCCAAGGGCAAGTACGGCCAGCAGGTGCACTTCTGGGATTTCAAGGGCAAGCGCATCGCCCGCACCTTCGACCTCGGCGCCGAAGGGCTCATCCCGCTCGAGGTGCGCGGCCTGCACGATCCGCGCTCGACGCACGGCTACTTCGCGGCAACCCTCTCCTCGAACGTCTTCCATTGGCGCAAGGACACCAAGGGCGAAATCCACCTGAAGAAGGTGATCGACATCCCGGCGATCGACGTGAAGGATTTCCCGGTTCCGATGCCCTCGCTCATCACCGACATCCTCATTTCGATGGACGATCGCTACCTCTATTTCTCCAACTGGCTGCATGGCGATCTGCGCCAGTACGACATCACCGATCGCAAGCGCCCGCGCCTCACCGGCCAGGTCTGGATCGGCGGCCTCCTCGGCAAGGCCAAGAAGGTGAACGGCAAGCCCGTGCGCGGCGCGCCGCAGATGATCCAGCTCTCGCTCGACGGCAAGCGGCTCTACGTGACGACCTCGCTCTTTTCGACCTGGGACAACCAGTTCTACCCCGACATGAAATCCAAGGGCGGACAGATGTTCCTCGTCGACTGCGACACCGAGAACGGGGGCATGAAAATCAACGAGGACTTCCTCGTCGACTTCGGCAAGGAGCCGAACGGCCCCTCGCGCGCCCATGAGATGCGCTATCCGGGCGGCGACGTGACGAGCGACATCTGGCTCTGAGGCAGAGCAAAGAGCGAGCAAGACCACGGGGACAGACGCCATGGCGAGCACGATCATTCCGACCCTGCGCTACCACGATGCGCCGGCCGCGATCGCCTGGCTCTGCGACGTTCTCGGCGCCGAGCGCCATGCGATCTATGAGGATGGCATGGGCGGCATCGCACACGCCCAGCTGGCGCTCGGCGGCGGCATGATCATGCTCGGCTCGGCCCGAGACGATGCGTTCGGCAAGCTGCAATCGACGGCCCGCACGCTCGGCGGCAATTCGCAGAGCGCCTATGTGGTCGTGGCCGATGCCCGTGCCGTCCACGATCGGGCGCTCGCCAAGGGCGGCGAAATCGTGCGCCCCCTCGAGGAGGAGAACTACGGCGGCTGGGCCTTTTCGTTCCGCGATCCCGAGGGCAATCTCTGGAACGTCGGGGAATACGATCCTTGGGCTCGGCATGGCGGCTGAGCGCACCTCACCCCGCCATCGGATCACCATCGCCAACCGGGGTGGGCGCATCGTCCTGGTCGGCGAGGACGAGACCATCCTCGACGTCTGCGAGCGAGAAGGACTGGCACTGCCGGTTGCCTGCCGTTATGGCGGTTGCATCACCTGCGCCGGCAGGCTCCTTTCCGGCCGGGTCCGCCAGCCTGGCGGCACCGCCCTCAACCGGCGCCAGAGCAAGGCCGGCTACGTCCTCCTCTGCGTCGCCCACCCACGCACCGACTGCACCGTCGAGGTCGGCGTCGAAACGCACGACGACCTGCACCGCAACCCGTTCGCGGGCCGGGGCGCCTGATCGCCCAGGCCCGCACGCATGCGGCTCCCGTCAACCCTATGCGACCGCCTTCAGCGCCTGATCGAGATCGGCGATGATGTCGGCGACGTCCTCGATGCCGACCGAGATGCGGATGACGTCCGAACCGGCACCCGCTGCCGTACGCTGCTCGTCGCTGAGCTGGCGGTGGGTGGTCGAGGCCGGATGGATGATGAGCGAGCGCACATCCCCGAGGTTTGCGAGATGGGAGAACAATTTGACATTGGAAACGACGCCGACGCCCGCCTGGTAGCCACCCTTGACGCCGAACGTGAAGCAGGCGCCCGCCCCCTTGGGGCAGTATTTGCGGGCGAGCGCATGATAGCGATTGCCCTCGAGGCCAGCGTAGCTGACCCAGGCGACCCCCGGATGGCCTTCGAGGAAGCGGGCGACCGCCAGCGCGTTCGCGCAGTGCTTGTCCATCCTGAGCGGCAAGGTCTCGATGCCGGTGTTGATGAGGAACGCGTTCATGGGTGCGATCGCCGGCCCGAGATCGCGCAGGCCGAGCACACGGCAGGCGATGGCGAAGGCGAAGTTGCCGAAGGTCTCGGCAAGGCGCATTCCCTGATAGCTCTCGCACGGCTCCGAGAGTGTCGGATAACGTCCGCTCGCCATCCAGTCGAACGTGCCGCAGTCGACGATGATGCCGCCGACCGAGTTGCCGTGACCACCGAGGAACTTGGTCAGCGAGTGAACGACGATATCGGCGCCGTGCTCCTTCGGGCGGCAGAGATAGGGCGTTGCCAGCGTGTTGTCGACGATGAGCGGCACGCCGGCCTTCTTGGCCACCGCGGCGATCGCGGCGATGTCCATGACGAGACCGCCGGGGTTGGCGATGCTCTCGATGAAAATCGCCTTCGTGCGGGGCGTCACCTGCGCTTGGAACGAGGCCGGATCGTTCCCGTCGGCCCATTTCACCGTCCAGCCCATCTTCTTGAAGGACTGACCGAACTGGTTGACCGAACCGCCGTAGAGCTGACGGGCGGCGACGAACTCGTCACCCGGCTCGAGCAGGGTGTGCATAACGAGGAGTTGGGCGGCATGGCCGGAGGCGACGGCAAGTGCCGCCGTGCCACCTTCGAGGGCCGCGACGCGCGCCTCGAGCACCGCTTGCGTCGGATTCATGATGCGGGTGTAGATGTTGCCGAACGCCTGGAGGCCGAAAAGGGCGGCGGCGTGATCGGCATCGTCGAAGACGTAGGACGTGGTCTGATAGATCGGTGTGACGCGCGCACCGGTCGATGGGTCGGGCTCGGCGCCGGCGTGCACGGCGAGGGTGGCAAATCCGGGGGTCGGGGCGGAACTCTTGGTGTCGGTCATGGCGGGGGCAACCTCTCGTGGGCCTCGTTGCGCGGGTCTTTGCAGGCCGCCGGGTCGACGTCAATCGATGCCGCTCAGGCGCGGACCGAAGTTCCCTGGGCGCGTTGGCGTGCCGAATGGCGTTCCTCGCGGATTTTCAATTCTCTGCGAGAATTCCGGTCTGCGATTGCCGCATCGCACCCGAGCCCCCATAACTCGGAGATGCGACGTTGACGTTGAGTCGGCGTCGCGCCCTGCTCCTCGGGCACTGGGAGAACGAATGATGGATATCGATCGTCGCACACTACTCGCGCTCGGCGGCCTCGGGGCATTCGTCATGCTCGTGCCCGCGCTGACCCGGTCGCCGGTGGTGCACGCCTCGAGCGACATCGAGAAGCTGGTGCTGACCGAGGAGGAATGGCGCGAGCGCCTGTCGCAGGAGGCTTATGCGGTGCTGCGCACCGCTGGCACCGAATATCCCTGGACCTCGCCGCTCAACGACGAGAAGCGGGACGGCAACTACCACTGCGCCGGATGCGATCTCGTGCTCTTCACGTCGGAGACGAAGTTCGACAGCGGCACCGGCTGGCCGAGCTTCTATGCCCCCTACAAGGAGGAGCATCTCGGCACGAAGACCGATTATCTCATCGGCTATCCCCGCACGGAGTATCACTGCGCCAGGTGCGGCGGGCATCACGGGCACGTCTTCAGGGATGGTCCGGCGCCGACCGGCCTCAGATACTGCAACAACGGCGTCGCGCTCACCTTCAAGCCCGGGCCCGTCGCCAGCTGAAGCCGAGTGAAAGTGGGCCCAGGGGATTCGATCGGCCGATTCACCGAACACATCGCGAGGTCAGACCATGACGACATCGACGCTCATCCGCCTCTTTTCCGGCCTGACCCTCGCCCTTCTCGCGGCCGTCGTACTCTGGCCGCGCTCGGCGCCGATGGTGCTGCCTGCGGCGGCCGCCGAGGGAACGAAAACCCTGGTCGTCGCCGGTGGTTGCTTCTGGTGCGTCGAGAGCGATTTCGACAAGGTCCCCGGCGTCGTCGCGACGGTCTCGGGCTATGCCGGCGGCACGCTGGAGAACCCGAGTTATTACAATCACGCGGACCACATCGAAGCGGTCGAGATCACCTATGATCCCGCCAAGGTCTCGTTCGAGCGGCTGACGGAGATTTTCTGGCGCTCCATCGATCCAACCGACGGCGGCGGCCAGTTCTGCGACCGTGGTCACAGCTATACGACCGCGATCTTCACGTCGTCGCTCGAGGAGCGTGCCATCGTCGAGCGCCAGAAGGCCGAGATCGAGGCCTCCGGCCAGCTCGGCGCGCCCATCGTGACGGCCATCCGTGGACCCGTCCGTTTCTGGGTCGGCGAGGACTACCATCAGAACTTCCACAAGACGAACCCGGTGCGTTACTACGGCTACCGTTACGGCTGCGGGCGTGATGCGCGCGTCAAGCAGCTCTGGGGCAAGGACGCTTGGGGCGGCATCGACCATTCGGGGAGCTGACCGGAGGCGAGCGGGCAGAGGCGGGTCGGCCATACCGAGGTCCCCGCAAAGAGAGGGCTCCACGACCCCGCCCGGTGCCTTCGACGTCTATCGATCGTAGAGGCCGCGCACGCGCCGCTTCTCGGGATCGAAATGCGGCATCGTCGTCACGGTTGCCGCCAGCAGCTTCTGCTCGCCGTCGAGTTTTCCGACGTTGACCCGCGTGCCCGGCGCGGTGTGCGGGACATCGATGCGCGCGAGCGCGATCACCCGCCCGAGGACCGGCGAGCGCATGGCGGAGGTCACCGCGCCGACGTGCGCCTTTCCCATGCGCACCGGATCGCCCTTGCCCGGTACCACACCGCCTTCGATGTCGAGGCCGACGAGATGGCGCTGGGGGTGGGCCGCCCGCTCGCGCAGCGCCGGGCCGCCGATGAAATCGTCCGTCTTGGAAGCGAATGCGACAGCGAATCCGAGACCGGCCTCGAAGGGATCGGTGCGCTCGTCGAATTCATGGCCGGCGAACGCGAGCCCCGCCTCGATACGCAGCATGTCGAGGGCGCCGAGGCCGATCGGTTTCAGTCCCTTCGGCTCGCCCGCCGCGAAGATCGCATCGAAAACCGCTGTCGCGTCCTTCGGATGGCAGAATACCTCGTAGCCGAGTTCGCCAGTGTAACCTGTACGGCTCACCACGACCGCGGGACCCGAATAATCCCCGATCCGGCCGACCGTGAAGTGGAACCAACCGAGCTCATCGACGCGCGGACGCGTTGCTGGTGTCCAGACCAACGGCCCGAGGACCTCGCGCGAAAGCGGTCCCTGAACGGCTACGTTGGCGAGTTGCTCGCTCGACGGGCGGACCCAGACGTCGAGACCGCGCCCCGCCGCCACCTCGCACAGCCACTCCGCCCCCCGGTCGTTGCCCCCGATCCAGCGGAAATTATTCTCGGCGAGGCGAAAGAGCGTTCCGTCGTCGATCATTCCCCCGTGCTCGTGGCACATCGCGGCATAGACCACGCGGCCCGGGGAAAGTCTGCGCACATCGCGCGTCAGACAGAGTTGCATGAGCGCCTCGGCGTCGGGGCCCAGCACCTCGACCTTGCGCAGGGGCGACAGGTCCATGATCGCCGCCTTCTCGCGGCAGGCCCAATATTCCGCGATCGCCCCCTCACTGGTCATCTGGTGGGCGAGCCAGTAGCCGTTATACTCCCTGAAATCGCGGGTGAAGCGGGCAAAGCAGTCGTGGAATCCCGTCTTGCGCGTCGCCTGCACTTCGCCCTCCACGCTCCTGCGCCAGCCGACCGATGGCAGGAAGCTCTCATTGGCGCCATAGACACGCACCTGGATGTCGGTCGGGTTCCATCCGTTCGAGGGATCGATATCGCACGGGCAGGCCGACGAGACGCAGAGGAGATCGCTCGCGGCCCGCAGCAGCACGTAGTCACCCGGCCGTGACCAGGGATCATCGAGGCCGAGGGCGTGCGTGTCGTCCAGCATGGTGTTGAAGAAGAAATTGATCGCCGGCCATCCGCCCTTCGGTCGCACGCCGTGGCCCGCGAGCCGCGCCGAGATGTTGTCCGAGCAATTGACGTGCCCCGGATAGCCCATGTCCTCGTAGTAGCGGGCCGTGCAGGCGAGGCCGAAGGCATCGTGCCGCCCGCAGGTGTCCTGAACGATCTCGACGAGCGGCTCGTGATCGACGGTGAAATACTTCGAGTGCAGCCCCGGCGTGGGATACGCGCGGCCCATCAGCGATCTCGTCGTCGTCGGATCGATGTCGCGCTCGAGCCCCTTGTCGAGCGCGCGGAGCGAAAAGGCCTGGAAGTCCGTGCACTCGCGACCCTCGACGTCCAGAATCTGAATGAACTGACCCGCCTTGACTTGGTAGGTCGCCGCCTCGCCCGGCTGGATGTTGATGTCGAGGAGCGGGTCGGCGAGCGGCTCGGGAGCGCCGCGTCCCGCCTTTGCCGGCCCCGGGTTGGCGCGCCGGATGTAGACGACGAGTTCGCTCGGCGCGTCCTGGGCATCGGGTGTCATCGGCCCGCCGGGAGCCGCCACGATGAGGAGGCCATCACGCGCGGCGTGGAAGGTTTCCATGTCGCCCGCTCGCGAACCCGCGCCGAAGACGTGCGCGCCATCGGCCCGCGCGAGATCGAAACCGGCCGCCGCGAGCGCTCGGGCCACCCGTGCGCCCGAAGCATCATCGGCGCACAGCGCCGCCTCGAGACCGCGCGCCCGCCCGTGTCCTTTCGCCCCGATCATCCCGGCATCAGAGGTGCCGTCCGGCGCAAAGAACACGATCTCGCCCCGCTGCAGGCCTGCGACATCGAGGATGGTGATTTCATCGCCCTGCCCGATGGCGATGGCGCGGGAGCCGCCGCCCGGCACGGGATGGCGCTCGACGCCATGCGGCAGGATCGGAACGCCGGGCACCAGAACACCGCGCCGTTCGTAGGGCGTCTCGAAACGTGGCCGAACCTGCATGCTCATTTCCCGGGTGCCGGGCGTTGCGATGGCGGTCGAGGCAGCCCCGGCCGCCTGCGCCCCGCGTCGAACTCAGCTCGCGGCCTTCCACCACTTGCGTTCGTCGTAGAAGGGCTCGGTGCGCTCGTAGAGCTGTTCGTACTTGCAGAGCTGCGGCGTATCCCCGAGCGGCACACCGACCCCGTCGCGGAAGGTCCATTCACCACGCTCGGCGCCTGCGGCCCGCACGTAGCTCGAAATGGCGAAGGCACGGTCATGGTCGGAGTGGTTCGGCAACGAGCCGTGCGGCGTCAGCAGACCCCAGAGCGCAAGATCGCCCGGCTCGAGCACGAGATCCACGATGTCCGCGGGATCGAGCCCTGCGGCCCGCAATTCGTCATCCGCCGTCAGGCCCACCATGATCTGACCGTGCCCGGTGTCGGAGAGCCCGAGATAGCCGCGTTTGTGGGCGCGAGGGATGACCCTGAGGCAGCCGTTCTCCGTCGTCGAGGGATCGATCGCGAGGCCGGTCTGGATGGTGTCGCCGACGATGTCGGCATAGGCGTCCTTGCGATCGCGGAACCGCAGGTCCTGATGGAAGCGGAACCCTGTGAGACCAGCCCCAGGTGGCTTCCAGTGAATTTGCTGGGCGACCTGCTTGATGTCGCGCCCGATCAGCGGTTCGAGAATGGCGAGATAATTCGGGTGCCGCCGGAAGCTCTCGAAGTAGGGGCTCATCCAGGCCATCCAATAGGCTTGAACGACATAGCGCCGCCCGAAATCACTCTCCGGCAGGATCTCGAACGCCAGGTTGCCATGCCGCCAGGTGGCATGGTGCTTCAGACCTTCCTCGTACATCCGGCGTGTCTCGGCCTGGAGGCGTTCGACCTCGTCGCCGTCGATGAACTGGCGGACGATGGCGTAGCCTTCCTCGCGGAACTGCTCCACGGCCGCCTTCACCGTTTCGGTTGCCAGCGATGACATACGATGTTCTCCCCTGCACGCAGCGCATCCGTCCGGCGCGCGGCCGGAGGGACGAGGCAATCTAGCAGGTCGCCCGATGGCTGAGAACACCCGGACCACGGCTCGAGCAGCGGACCGCGCCGCCCCCCGGCCTCGCCCTCAGACCGCCTCCGGCACCTCGATCACCGGTTCCATGCGCGCCAGGATGTCCTCGGCGAGGTGGCACTTCACCTGATGCCCGGCCCCGAGGTTTCGCACTGGCGGCACCTCGCGTTCGCAGAGTCCACCGGGGACTTGCGACTTGTAGCGGCACCGCGTCTGGAACGGGCACCCGGGAGGCGGATTGAGTGCCGAGGGAATCTCGCCCTCGAGGACGATGTGCTTCTTCTTGACCTTGGTGTCGGCGATCGGAATGGCCGAGAGCAGCGCCTCGGTATAGGGATGGTACGGGGGCGAGAAAATCTGATCGGTCGTGCCCTGCTCGACGATGTGACCGAGATACATGACGACGACGCGGTCGGCGATATAGCGCACGACGGAGAGGTCGTGGCTGATGAAGAGCATCGTCGTCTTGGCCTTGCGCTGGATCTCCATGAGGAGTTCCGTCACCGCCGCCTGAACCGAAACGTCGAGCGCCGAAACCGGCTCGTCTGCCACCACGACCTGCGGCTCGCCGGCAAAGGCCCGGGCCACGCCGATGCGTTGCTTCTGGCCGCCCGAGAGCTGTCGCGGCATGCGCTTTTCGAAGGCGCGCGGCAGTTTCACGAGGTCGAGCAGCTCGAGCATCCGCTCGCGCCGTTCGCGCGGATTGCGACCGATCCCGAACTTCTCGAGTGTGCGGATGATCTGGGAGCCGACCGAATAGCTCGGATTGAGCGTGTCGAAGGGGTTCTGGAAGACCATCTGGACCGAGCTGACCGTCTCGGTTTGCCGATCCGAGACATCGGTCTTTCCGATCTCGGAGTCGCCGAGCATGACCTGACCGTCGGTCTGCGTCTCGAGCCCGAGGAGGATTTTCGCGAGCGTCGATTTGCCGCAACCCGACTCGCCCACGATCGCCACCGTCTCGGCCTCGCGCGCGGTGAGGCTGATCGTCTCGTTGGCTTTGACGGTGCGCGTGTCGCCGCCACCGAAGATCTTGTTGGCGGAGACGGAGTAATATTTCTTGAGGTTGCGGATATCGAGCACGACGTCGCCCGGCGCGACCGGCTCGCTGACGACCTTGCGGTCGGGCTCTGCGTCCCAGTCGATCTCGGCCATGCGAACGCAGCGCGACTCGTGGCCCGCCATGCCCGCCACCGGCATCATCGGGATTTCGGCCGCGTTGCAAACGCCCTCGAGGAAGCTGCGACAGCGGGGGCCGAAATTGCAGCCCTTCGGGCGCTCGTGCGGAAGCGGCAGCTGGCCCGGGATGGCGACCAGCGGACGGCGGTTCTTGTCGGCGCTCGGCAGCGGGATCGAATTGAAGAGACCCTGCGTATAGGGATGGCGCATACGATCGAAGACGTCGTGCACGGTGCCCGTTTCGACCGCTTCGCCGGAATACATCACCGTGATGCGGTCGCAGGTCTCGAGGATGAGCCCGAGGTTGTGCGAGATGAAAAGCATGCTCATGCCCATCTCGCGGCCGAGTTCCTTGACCAGCTGGATGATGCCCGCCTCGACGGTCACATCGAGCGCCGTCGTCGGCTCGTCGAGCAGCAGCAGGTCGGGCTTGGAAAGAAGCGCCATGGCAATGACGATGCGCTGCTGCTGGCCACCGGAGATCTGGTGCGGATAGGAGCCCATGATACGGTCGGGGTCCGGCAGGCGCACGGCGGCGAGCATGTCGCGCGAGCGCTTGTAGGCCTCCGCGCTCGACACCTTGTCGTGCAGGAGCGGCACCTCCATCAACTGGCGCCCGACCTTCATCGCCGGATTTAGGCTCGCCATCGGCTCCTGGTAGATCATGGCGATCTTGGAGCCCCTGAGGTCACGCAACTCCTCGTCGCTCATGTCGCCCATGTCGCGGCCGCGGAATTTTATGCGACCGCCGACGATGCGCCCGCGGTTGCCCATGTCGCGCATGATGCCGAGCGCGACGGTCGATTTGCCGCAGCCCGACTCCCCGACGAGGCCCATCGCCTCCCCGGGCATGACCTTGCAGGAGAAGTCCATGACGGCCGGGATTTCCCCCGCCCGCGTGAAGAACGAGATGGAGAGATTCTCGATCTCGAGGATCGGGTCTGCCATGGTGGTCTCCTCAGTCCTTGAGGCTCTCTTCGCGCAGCGCGTCGGCGAGCAGGTTGAGACCGAGCACGAGGCTCATCAGCGCAAAAGCTGGAGCGACGCCCTGCCAATAATAGAGGCGCAGCTGCGCGACCTGGGAGCCGTCCTTGATCGCGGTGCCCCAGTCCGGACTTTCCGGCCCCATGCCGAGACCGAAAAAGCCGAGCGTTCCGAGAAGGATGGTCGTGTAGCCGATGCGCAGACACGCATCGACGATGAGCGGGCCGCGGGCGTTGGGAAGCATTTCCCACAGCATGATGTACCAGGGCGTCTCGCCACGTGTCTGGGCGGCGGCTATGTAGTCGCGCGTCTTGATGTCCATGACGAGGCCACGCACGATGCGGAACACGCCCGGCGAGGAGGCAAAGACCACCGCAACGAAGATGTTCAGTTCGTTGGGTTCGATTGAAATGATGCCGAGCGGATCGGCATCGAACACGAGGCCGGCATAGACCCAGGCCCCGAGCGCCAGCGTCAGCCCGAGGTAGGGATAGAGCCGGTCCGGCCGGTCCTTGAAGCGGGTCCAGAACAGCACCAGGAAGAATATGATGGGCACGATGAAGAAAACGCCCGCCATGGCGTAGGGAATGGGCGTGTCCATGATCCCCGGAGTGACCAGCAGGTAGAACAGCAGGATGACCGGAAACGCCAGCACCAGGTTGGCCAGGAACGAGAGCACGTTGTCGGTATTGCCGCCGAAGTAGCCAGCCGGAAGGCCGAGCGCGATGCCGACGAGGAAGGCGATCAGCGTTGCCGCCGGCGCGATGGTGAGCACGATGCGCGAGCCATGCACGACACGACTGAACACATCGCGCGCCAGGTGGTCACCACCCAGCAGGAACGCGAGCTTGGATTCCGGCTCGATCGCTCCCGGCACGGCGTTTTTCATCACCGCGATCTGCACGCGCGGATCGAACGGCGCGATGATATCGGCAAAGACGGCGCTGAAGAGCCAGAAGAGGCAGATCATCACGCCGAGAATGCCGGCGCTCGAATCGAAGAGGAGCCCGAAGAGGCCGAGCCGGCGCTTGAAGAGGAAAACGATGACGAGCACCGTGCCGAGCGCGGCCCAGACGGGCCAGAAGCGTGCGATCGATTCCACGACGATCGCGACAAAACCGAGCTTTTCCATGTCTCGCTCCCCCTCAGCTGACGCGGATGCGCGGGTTGAGGAACGCATAACCGATGTCGGAGATCAGTTGCGTTACGAGGACGAGAGCGACCGCGACGAGCCCGCACGAGAGCAGGAGATCGATGTCGTTGTTGGCGGCCGCTTGCACGAGCATGTATCCAAAGCCCTTGTAATTGAACATGGTCTCGACGACCACGACGCCCGTCAGGAGCCATGGGAACTGGAGCATGATGACGGTGAACGGGGCGATCAGCGCGTTGCGAAGGGCATGCTTCAGGACGACCGACGAAAAGCTGAGACCCTTGAGGCGGGCGGTGCGGATGTACTGGGCCGTCATCACCTCGGCCATCGAGGCCCGCGTCATGCGCGCGATGTAGCCGATGCCATAGATCGCCATGGTCATCACCGGCAGGGTGAAGTTGTGGAACGTCACGCCCTTGGTGAGCGCCGTCGCCGCCGAGCCGTTGAGCCAACCGAGGTAGGAGGCGAACACGGCGGTAAAGATCACGCCGGAGACATATTCAGGCGTCGCGGTTGAACCGATCGAGAGAAAGGAGAGCGAGCGGTCGAGGCGCGAGCCCTCGCGCATGCCGGCGAGGACCCCGATGACGAGCGACACCGGCACCATCACCACCATCACCCAGAACATGAGGATGCCGGTTGCCTTGAGTGCCTCGGGCATACGGCTGTTGACGGTGGTGCGAAAGGCCGTCGAGCAGCCGAAGTCGCCTTGGAGAATGCCCGAATAGGTCGGCTCGCCGGGTTCGTTGCAATAGCGAAAACGGGGAACGGCCTGGCCGCTCGCCGGATCGATCGCCGGCTGCTTCTGGACGATGCCGATCCAGCGACCGTAGCGTACGAAGAAGTTGTCGCGGTAGCCGTTCCGCTCCAGCCAGGAATCCTTCTCGGCCTCGGACGCGCGCATTTCCGTCTGGAACGTCGCGAGCTTTTTCAGGTTCGGCTCGAGATTGACGAAGAAAAAGACCACCATGCTGAGCAAGAGCATGGTGAGGGCCATCACCCCTGCTCTGCGCAGTAGGAACATCAGCATTGTCTTCCTCCCGATCGCTCCAGTGATCCGTGGGGGCTTCTGTTGCCGTCCCCCTTCGCGGCCTCGGAGATTTTGTTCTGTTGCAATGCTGCCCCGACTGGCTCGCCGGCGCAACCCGCGAGGGCTCCACCGGTTACTCGGCAGCGATGATTCCTGCTCCTGATCTCGAAACGCAACGCTCACGGGCCCGAACGCGGGCGCCGGCACCGCACTTCAGGCGATGGTTGCTGATAGGATGCTCATTGGCCGGGCTGCGATGCCCGCATCAAGCCGAGGCGGCAATCGCCATTGGCCCGCGAGAAGGGGAAGGCGCGAGCGCCTTCCCCGGATGGAACGTGGCTCGCCTTACTTGTCGAGCCAGACCTCGTCGAGATGGATCTCGTAGGTCTGGTGCTTGTAGAGCCCCTTCACGTGGGCGTGCGAATGGCGATAGAGCGAACGCCAGAAGGCCTGGATGATGACGCCCGAGTCCTGAAGGATCGACTCGATGTCCTTCATCAGTTCCTTGCGCTTGCTGGCATCGGCCACGGCGAGCGCCGCCTTCAGCTTGGCATCGAAATCCGCGTTGTTGAGCGCGGTTTCGTTCCAGGCTTCACCCGAGCGATAGGCGAGTGCCAGCACCTGCACGCCGAGCGGGCGCATGTTCCACTCGGTCGTCGACCACGGGTATTTCGTCCAGTCGTTCCAGAACGAGGACCCAGGGATGACGGTGCGCTTGACGTTGAATCCGGCCTCGCGGCACTGCGCCGCGATCACGTCCGCCGGGCTTTTGACGTACTCGGCATCGTAGCTGATCAGCTCGAATTCGTGGCCCATCTGGCCAGCGTCCGTCATCAGAGCCTTGGCCTTGGCGATGTCGCGACCGATCTTCGGCAGCTCGTAGTATTCCGGGTGGATCGGGCAGACGTGATGGTTCTCGCCCACGGTGCCGGCATTGTTGTACCCGAGGGCCAGAACCGTTGCATTGTCGACCGCGAGCTGGAGTGCATTGCGCACGCGCTTGTCGTCGTAAGGCTTGTTGGTGATGTTCGTGCGGATGACCACCGTGGCCGAGGTCGTGACCTCGTTCTTGACGAGGCCCATGCCGTCGAGCAGGCCGACCGTTTCACCGACGGTCTGGTAGTTGCAGTCGATTTCCTCGGCTTCGAGCGCGCTCACCACCGCGTTGCCGGCATCCGGGCCGTAGTCGATGAACTCGACGCCATCGAGGTAGGGCTCACCCTTCCACCAGGTGAAGTTCTCGCGGCGCTTCAGGACGACGCGCGCGCCGACCTCGTAGGAGACGATCTCGAAGGGGCCGGTGCCCGGCATCTTCAGCGTGTCGGAGCCCATCTTCTCGAAGTCGCGGTGCACGATGAGCGCCGGATAGTCGGCCATGCCGGCGATGATCGTGATGTCCGAGGAGTTGAGCTTCAGCTTCACCGTGTGGTCGTCGACCTTGGTGATGGCGCCGTCGCCAGCCTTACCCGTGCCGGCATCGATCAGCGCCGAGACGCGCGCGGCCATCGAGTTGCCCTCGGCCGACTTGTCGCACCAGCGCGTGAGGTTGAAGATCACGTCGTCGGCGGTGAAATCATCGCCGTTCGACCACTTGACGCCCTTGCGCACGTTGAGCGTGTACTCGGTCGCGTCGTCGTTGACGTCCCAGCTCTCGATGAGGTGCCCCTCGAAGGTGAAGTCCTTCGTATAGCGCACGAAATAGTCGTTGCACTGGCGCGTGACGTTGGCCATCTCCGACCAGTCGTAGGAGCGCGGATCCTTGGGCTCCTTGATGATCATCTGCATTTTCAGCACGCCGCCCTTCTTGGGCGTCATGGCGTGCGCCTTGGGCAGATCGAGCCCGATCATGGCATAGGCCGAGGCGGCCGTAGCGCCGAACACGCTGGCGATGGCCAGGAATTCGCGGCGGCTGACGGCGTCGCCCGTCTTGCGAACATCGGCAGCCATGTCCGTCACGAACTTGGGCAATTCGCGCCCGTTCCACTTCCGGAAATTCATCCCGTTATCCTCCCGTAAGTTTGAGACCGAGCTTCGAGCCTTGAGATCGAAGCGATACCGCTGACCGCCCTTCATTCGGGCGGTCCAATCCGAGCTGATGGCCTGATAATGGTTCCGTCATGGCGCCAAGGTCGTCGAATGGGCCAAGCTCTCGTGCGGCACAGGGTGAGGGATAGCCGACCAATATGCAACCACGTGTCCGTGTGCGACATCGTCTGGCGCAAAGTGGCCTTCGGGCTTGCGACGTGTTCAATGCCTCTCGGAGGCTAGAGCGCGCCGTCGAGGTCGGCGATGATGTCGTCCGGATCCTCGAGGCCGACCGACAGGCGGAACACACCGTCACCGGCGAACTCCCGATAGCTCTCGAGCGCTCTGCCGGTGAGGCCGAGGCTGCTCTCCATGATCTGATCGGTGCCGATCCAGTAGATCAGACTTCGGTGATGGCCGAGCGAGACGGCGTAATGGACGATCTCCAGGCGATCGGCCATGCGCCGCCGCGCTTGCGGTCCCGGCACTTCGACCTGGAAGGAGATCATGCCGGAAAAATTCGCCATCTGGCGCCGCGCCAGGTCGTGCTGCGGATGGCTCTCGAGCCCCGGATAGTTGACGCGCGCGACGCGTGGATCGCCTTCGAGCCAACGCGCGACGGTGAGTGCGCCCGCCTCGTGGGCGGCCATGCGCAGGGGCAGCGTGGCCGCACCACGCATGATCATCAACGCATTGAACGGACTGAGGATACCGCCGTGGTGTATCACCGCCTCGAGATCGAGTGCGGCGATCGCCTCTCGGCCACCGACGACGGCACCGCCGAGCGCATCGCCGTGGCCGCAGATGTATTTGGTCAGGGAATGCACGACATAGTCGGCACCGAGGTCGAGCGGGCGGGTTGCGATCGGTGTCGCGAAGGTCGAGTCGACCGCGAGTTTCGCCCCGCCGTCGTGGGCGATCCCTGCCGCCGCCGCGATGTCGGTCAGGCGCAGGATCGGGTTGGCCGGCGTTTCGATCCAGACGAGGCGCGTCTCGGGCCGCATGGCGGCGGCGATGGCTTGCGGATCGCTGGTGTCGACGGGGCTCACAGCCACTCCGAAGCGCGGCAACGTGTGTCGCACCAATTCGGCTGTCCCGGCATAATTGGTGTCGCTGACGACGAGGTGATCGCCGGCCGAAAGCACCGTCAGCAGCACGGCACTCGAGGCCGCCATGCCGGAGGCGAAACAGCGGGCCGCCTCACCGCCCTCGAGCGCGGCGAGCTTGCGCTCGAGCTGTTGGACGGTCGGATTCCCCCAGCGCCCGTAGATGAAACCGTCGGCCTCGGTCGCCCCGTCCGCGTGCGCGGAAAAGCCGGCATCGGGATCGGCAAGGAACGTGGAAGAGAGCACGAGCGAGGGCGATGAGGCACCGGTCGTCGGGTCGGGCGCCTCGCCGGCATGGATGGCGAGGGTGCGCGGCCCGCGCCTGTTGTCGCCCATCCGACCACCGCTCCCGGCCATGGCAGCCTCCCTCGCTCCCGCCCCGTCTCAACGCTCCTGGTAGACGTCGCGCACGAGTTGGTCCAGCAAGCGCACGCCGAAGCCCGAGCCCCAGCTTTCGCTGACGTCGCTCGAAGCCGAGGCCATCGCGGTGCCGGCGACATCGAGATGGGCCCAGGGAACCTCGCGCACGAAGCGCTTGAGGAATTGCGCCGCGATGATCGTGCCACCATAGGGACCACCGATATTGCGCATGTCGGCGGTCTTGGAATCGAGTTCGCGGTCGTAGGCGGCATCGAGCGGCATGCGCCAGAGCCGCTCGCCCGTCGCTTGCCCGGCCGCCATGAGCCCCGCGGCAAGCTCGTCGTCATTGGAAAAGAGTCCGGCGTGCTCCTTGCCGAGGGCCACCATGATGGCTCCGGTGAGGGTCGCCAGATTGATCATCGCCTGCGGCTTGAAACTGTCCTCGGCATGCCAGAGCAGATCGGCGAGCACGAGTCGGCCCTCGGCGTCCGTGTTCAGCACCTCGATGGTCTTGCCGGCGAGGGAACGCACGATGTCGCCGGGGCGCTGGGCTTTGCTCGAGGGCATGTTCTCGACGAGGCCGACGATGCCCACCGCGTTGACCGGCGCCTTGCGTCCGGCGAGCGCGCGCATCACGCCGGCGACCGCGGCCGCCCCCGCCATGTCGCCCTTCATGTCCTCCATGCCCTTGGCCGGCTTCAGTGAGATGCCGCCGGTATCGAAGACCACGCCCTTGCCGACGAAGCAAATGGGTTTGGCCCGCTTCTTGGCACTGCCGTTCCAGCGCATGACGACGACGCGGGCCGGCCGGGCGCTCCCTTGGGCAACGCCGAGCAGTGCGCCCATGCCGAGTTTGCCAAGCGCCTTTTCGTCGAGCACGTCGACGTCGAGACCGTGCTCTGCGAGGCTGGCGAGCCGGTCGGCGAACTCGACCGGGCCGAGCGCGTTCGCGGGCGCGTTGACGAGATCGCGTGCAAGGCCGACACCCGCCGCCACGTGCGTCTCCTCGGCAAAGCACTTCTCCGCCTTGCCCGGCTCCTTGACCGCAAAGCGCAGCTTGCCCGGCCCCTTCTTGGCGCCATCCTCTCCGGCCTCGTCATCGCCGTCGCCGGACTTGGGCGCCTGCGACTTGAACTCGTCGAACCTGTAAGCGCGCAACTGCGCCCCGAGCGCCACCGCCGCCGCCGCGTCCGGCTCGACGGGCGCGCTCTTGGTCTCGAGAATGACGGTCGCCTCGGCGATGCGGCGGCGCTTGAGCTCACCGTAGATGCGTCCTCCGAGCAGGACCCAGTCGTTGCGCCCGAGCGCCGAAACGTCGCCGGCACCGACCAACAGGATGCGGTCGCAGTCCAGCCCATGCGGGGCGAGCAGATCCAAGGCCGACTTCGTGGCCCCCTTGAAACCGGCTGCCTTGGCGGCTCGCTTCAGTTGCCCGTCGCCTGCCTTGTCGAGGGCCTGGGCACGCGTGCCGAGACCGAACTTGGCTTCGGCGAGGGCCACCAGGGTTTCACCCTGAGCCTTCTCCAGTGAGGTGAACGAGATGTCGACTGTGATGGGCATCGAGCAGGCCTTTCGCTGCGTTCTTGCGTGTTCGCCGGCCCCGGGCCTGGGTCCGGTGCGGCGTCCGTGGGGACAGGGGGCGGCGCGGCCGCCGCAGCTTCGGGGCGGTCCCTGCTGCGAAGCGGTCGTGATGAAAGGAAACTGGATCAAATCACAAATGGCGCCGCGAGGCGATGGCCACGCGCGCGCGAAGGTCAACGCGCCAGTGCACCCGGACTGGCGTGCCCATTTTCGTCACGATCACGCGGCAATGATCAGGGGTGCGTAAGTTGGGGGCAGGCCGATCCATTGCAGGGGTGCCGCCGAGAGGCGGACTCGGGTTATGGAGGTGCGGCCGGCGGCGATCGTCGGATACGGGGCGCCGGGTCGGTGGGGCGAAGGCCGACCGTACGGTTGGCCGAATTCGCAGTCGTCACTCGGTGGGGGAGAGCGAGAGATGGATCTCTACAGCCGCTATCTCCTCAAGCAGGCGACCGGCGCCTTCCTCCTCATCCTCCTCTCGCTGACCGGCGTCGTCTGGATCGCCACCGCGTTGATGCAGCTGACCCTCCTGACCTCCAAAGGGCAGGATGCCTGGACCTTCATCAAGATCACCCTCCTCGCCATACCGAACCTCGTCGCCATCATCGCTCCGATCGCCTTGCTGATCGCGGTGATCCACACGCTCAACAAATCGAACGCCGACAGCGAACTCATCGTGATGACCGCCTCTGGCGCGCCGGTCTGGCGCTTCGCCCGTCCCTTCATGCTGATCGCAGGCCTGCTGACGGTAACGCTCCTGGCGCTCAATCTGGTCATCCTGCCGTGGAGCGTTCGCACCCTCGAGGCCTATGTCATCAAGGTGCGCACCGACCTTCTCTCCCAGGTCATACAGCCGGGCGAATTCACCAGTCCGGAGGACCGGCTCACGTTCCACATCCGCGAACGCACGATGGAGGGCGAGTTGCTCGGCCTCGTCATGCACGACGAGCGCGACCCGAACGTCTCGGCATCCTACATCTCCGAGCGCGCCATTGTCGTGAAGCGCGATCCCGACGCCTACCTCGTCATGTACGACGGCCATGTCGTTCGCCGCACGCTCGGCAGCGATGGCGCCCAGATCATCGTTTTCGATCAGTACGCCATCGACATCGCCCAGATGGAACCCGACGACGGAATCACCTCGCTGAAGCCGCGCGCACGCTATCTCGGCGAGCTGTTGAACCCGGCGCCGGACGACCTGCAATTCTTGTCCGCACCCGGTAAGTTCCGCTCGGAGCTGCACGAGCGCTTCGCCTCGGTTCTCTATCCCATCGCCTTCGTCATGATCGCGCTCGCCCACCTCGGCCTGGCGCAGACCAACCGGACCGGACGCATCCAACCGGTGATCACCGCGTTCACGCTGGCGGCCGGCGCCCGACTTGCCGGGCTCGCGGCGACCAACCTCGTGGCGCTGAAGGCCTCGTTCGTTCCACTCGTCTACCTGTGGCCGCTCGCCTGCATCGCCGCTGCCGCCGTTCACGTGCACCTGCGCATGACGCCGCGCGCGCCGAGCAGCTGGCGAAAGGCCTGGGACGACCGGATCTGGCGGTCCGGCGACTGGTTGGCGAGCCGGCTTCGACCGGTGCGTGGTCGGCACGTCGGCCAACGCGGGGGAGCCTGACACCATGGGGCTTCTCGGGCGCTACATCGCTGGCAAGTTCATTGTCGCCATCACCGGGGCCTTCGTCGTCTGTCTGGTGTTGATCTACCTCGTCGACTTCATCGAAATCCTGCGCCAGTCCGGCAAGTATGGCGGCGCGGGCCTCGGGCTGATGGCCTACATCACCTTGTTGCGCATGCCCGCCTACGGCGAGCTGACGCTCCCGTTCGCGACGCTGGTCGGCACCATCGGCGCCTTCCTCATGATGAACCGCTCATCGGAGCTGGTCGTGGTGCGGGCCGCGGGCATCTCGGTCTGGCAGTTCGCGCTCCCGGGCATCATCGTTGCCGGCGCCATCGGGGTTGCAACCGTCGGGCTCTACAATCCACTCGCCGCGGTGGCGCGGGCCCACGCCGAGGAACTGCGCGCCGAGGCCTTCGGGCGTGAGCAGTCACTCCTGCGCACGAAGGCCGGAGCCTGGCTCCGCCAGGACAGCATCGACGGCCAGACCGTCCTCAGCGCCAAGACCACGGCCCGCAACGGTCTGCTGCTCGGCGCCGTCACCGTGCTCCAGTACGATCGTGAGCATCACTTCGTCGAACGGGTCGATGCCGCGACCGCCGAACTGCGCGACGGCTTCTGGGAACTCGAGAAGGCCTGGGTGTCGAGCCCCGGCGAGGAAGCGGCCTTCTTTGCGACCTACCAGATCGCCACGTACCTCACGCCGGAGCAGGTCACGAACGCCATCGGATCGATCGTTTCGGTGTCCGTCTACGACTTGCCACGGCGGATCGAGTTGGCGCGCCGGGCCGGGCTGCCGACCATCAAGTACGAACTGCAGATGAGCCAGCTGCTGGCCCGCCCGGCGATGCTCGCGGCCATGGTTCTTTTGGGGGCGACTGTGTCCTTGCGGGCATTCCGGTTCGGCGGCATCCAAACTATGGTCGTCGTGGGGATCGTGACGGGGTTCGGGTTTTTCATACTTGCAGAGATGTCTCGGCAGGTCGGTTTGTCCGGCCTCGTGCCTCCCCAACTGGCGACTTGGGTGCCCATCGTGGTGGCGACATCACTCGCGGCCACCGCTTTGCTACACCAGGAGGACGGCTAGTGCCGTTGCATGATCGGGCAGCGCTTCGGCGGGATCGGACGGGTTCGCCCCGGACCGCGTCCGCCATGCGTTCCTCGACCGCCGGGCACTCGGTGCCCCAGCGGCTCCTGGCGTTCGCCCGCCTCCTCGTCTGGCTCGCCGCCGGCCTTCTTCTCGCGCCCGCGATTCCCCAAATTTCGACCGCGAATCCGGCACTTGCGCAGACGAGCCTGTTGCCATCTGGGCCCGAGCTCGATCCCAAGAACCCGATGCTGCTGCAGGCGGACGAGCTGATCTACGACAACCAGAGCGAGCGCGTGGTCGCCCGCGGCAATGTCGAAATCTACTTCAACAACTACACCCTGCTCGCCGACCAGGTGGCTTACAACCAGGGCGCCAACACGCTCGAAGCAGTCGGAAACGTCCGCATCAAGGAGCCCAACGGAGCGATCGTCAACGCCGACCGGATCACGCTGACGGACGACTTCCGCGATGGGTTCATCGGCTCGCTGCGAATCGTGACGAAGGAGGACGCCCGCATCGCCGCGGCCCTGGCGACACGCCAGGACGGTGAGACGACGATCTTCGAGCGCGGTGTGTTCACGCCGTGCAAGCCGTGCAAGGACGATCCGGAGCGGGCGCCACTTTGGCGCCTCAAGGCGGCGAAGATCATTCACAAGCAGGCCGAGGGGAACATCTACTACGAGGATGCGGCCCTCGAGTTCTTCGGGGTGCCGGTGGTCTGGCTGCCCTACTTCTATCACGCCGATCCGTCCGTGAAGCGGCGCTCGGGCTTCCTCATCCCGAAGGTCGGCAGCTCGAGCGAACTCGGCTTCTATACCGAGGTCCCCTACTTCTGGGAGCTTGCTCCCAATATGGATGTCACTCTCTCGCCCCGCTACATGACCAACCAGGGCACGCTCTGGAAGGGCGAATTCCGGCACCGGCTCTCGAACGGCGCCTACAGTGTCAATGTCGCCGGCATCTATCAGGACGACGGAACGTTGACCTCCTCGGGTGATCTCAAACTCGCGGAGAACGATTGGCGCGGCAGCCTGCACACAGAAGGGCGATTCAGCCTCGGTTCCTACTGGAACGCCGGCTGGGACCTGATGCTCGAGAGCGACGACACGTTCCGACGTTTCTTCAAGCTGGACAACGTGTTGCGGACCGACCGCATCTCCAAGGCCTACATCGAGGGGATGAACGACCGCAACTACTTCGGCGCCCACCTCTATCATTTCGGCGGCCTCCTCGCGGACGACAACTCGAACAGCGAATCACGCGTGCATCCGCTCGTCGATTACAATTACGTGTTCGCCGATCCCGTGCTCGGCGGCGAGCTGAGCTTCGATGGCAACATCACCAGCCTCTCGCGCGAGGGTGACACCGACTCCAGCCGCGTGCTCGCGCAGGTCAAATGGCGGCGCCAGCTGATCGATGAGATCGGGCAGGTCTTCACACCGTTCGCGCAGCTGCGGGGCGACATCTACAAAGTCTCGAGCTACGACGACGTCTCCACGATCGACCCCAACGAGAACGATCTCGTGGCGCGCGGCTTCGGCATCGCAGGCCTCGAATACAGCTATCCGTTCGTCGCCCATACCGAGCGTGCGTCGCACATCGTCGAACCGGTCGCCCAGATCATCGCCCGTCCGAACGACATCGACCAGCAGGGTGTGCCCAACGAGGATGCCCGAAGCTTCGTCTTCGACGACACGCTGCTCTTCGATACCGATAAATTCTCGGGTTATGACCGCATCGAAACCGGCGTTCGCGCCAACGTCGGCGTGCGCTACACCATGCAAATGGAGGGGCGCGGCTACGCCAGGGCCGTGTTCGGTCAGAGCTATCACCTTTCCGGTGACAATCCGTTCGACCCGCGCAGTGGCCTCGAGACAGACACGTCCGATTACATTGCGGGCCTCTATATCGAGCCGGCCGCCAACTTCCGCCTGCTCGCTCAGGCGAGGTTCGACGAGAGCGACTTCGATCTGCGGCGCCAGGACATCGGTGCCTACATGAACTACGGTCCGGCCGCGCTCACTCTGAATTATGCGCTGTCGCGCGGGACCCCGATCGAACAGATCAGCGCCGAGGAATTGGCGACCCTGACGGCTGGGCAGATTCGGGCCATCACCGAGGATCAGCAGGAGCTGATCGCCAACGGCACGCTCAGGGTGGCTGAATTCTGGAGTGTCCTCGGAGGGTTGCGCTACGACATCGAGGAAGAGCTGGCGCTCACCACGAGCGCCGGTCTCAAGTACTCGGACGAGTGCTTCACCCTGGCCGTCACCTACTCCGAGCGCAACTACCGCGACCGCGACATCGAGCCCGATCAGACGGTCAGCATCCGCTTCGAGCTGAAGCACCTCGGCGGGACCACCTTCAACACCAGCATCGCCCAGGACCTCATCGCGAGCGAAGGCGGCGACGACTGATCTCCCGATCGGTCTGACGGCCCGCCGAGCGCAATCGCGGCTGCACTGGGGTTCGACCGCTTTCAGGGCGGCGTTCTACGGCCGCTTCAACGCCGAGAAAACCAGCCGGTTGCCGAACGGGTCGGTCACCGGCATGTCCCGGCCCCACGGCTGCTCGCAGATGCCCGGACGCGCATTGCGATAACCCTTGGCGCTGAGCTCGCGATGCAGCGCATCGATGTCCGCCACCTCGATGCGCAACGCCGAACCGGGCGTCGCGTCGCCATGGTGTTCGGAGAGGTGCAGCACGCATGCTCCCCGCGAGATCTGCATGTAGAGGGGGAGCGCGGGCTCGAAGCGATGCTCCCAATCGAGCCTGAACCCGAGGTAGTCGCAATAGAACGCCTTGGCCGCGGCTTCATCGAACGATCGCAGAACGGGAACCGGTGGCGCGAGATCCATCTCCATCATCCCTCGATCGAAGCGCGGCGCGATCCTCCGGTAAGCGCCGTCCCGGAACGTCACCGCATATCTTCTCTGCCATGCCCTCGCGCGATCAAGCCGGCGTGCGCGCGGCGGCCTTGACCACGGCATCGATCGCCATCAGCTCGCGCAACAACCCCTCGAGCGCCGCGAGCGGGACCATGTTCGGCCCATCGGAGGGCGCGCGATCAGGGTCCTGGTGGGTCTCGATGAAGAGCCCCGCAACGCCAACGGCCACCGCCGCCCGCGCCAGGACCGGAACGAACCGCCGGTCGCCACCCGAGGACGTCCCCTGCCCGCCGGGCTGTTGCACGGAGTGGGTGGCATCGAAGATCACCGGGCAGCCGGTTTCAGCCATGATCGGCAGAGCCCGCATGTCCGCTACGAGCGTATTGTAGCCAAAGCTCACCCCTCGCTCCGTCAGCAGCACGTTGCCATTCCCGCTCCCCGTCACCTTGGCTACGGCGTTGCGCATGTCCCATGGGGCGAGAAACTGACCCTTCTTGATCTTCACGACCTTGCCGGTCTCGGCCGCCGCGATCAGCAGGTCGGTTTGACGGCAGAGGAAGGCCGGAATCTGCAGAACGTCCACCACCTCGGCGACCGGCGCGCACTGCGCGCGCTCGTGCACGTCCGTGACGACGGCGAGCCCGAGGCTCTCGCGGATCTCGGCAAAGACCGGCAGCGCCGCGGCGAGCCCCATACCCCGCTTTCCGGTGAGGCTGGTGCGGTTCGCCTTGTCGAACGACGACTTGTAGACGAGACCGATCCCGAGGCGGGCGGCAATCTCCTTGAGAGCCGTTGCCATCTCGAGGGCGTGCGCGCGGCTCTCCATCTGGCAGGGACCGGCGAAAACCGCGATCGGGGCATGATTGGCCACGACGACCGCCTCGCTCCCACTGCGCACCGGCCCGATCGTCACCACGGGGTTTGCACTCGTCTCGCTCGTGCTCATCGGTTCGCTCCCTCGACGGTTGCCCGCACGGCCCTGGTCGGGCGCCACACCGGACTCCCGCCTAGCACGACGCCACGCCGCTCGCGAGGCAATGCTCGGCGCGCGACGCACAAATCGGTCTGGCTTCTCCACTCGGCTGGCAAGTGCGGCAGAGCCGTACGCCCAATTCGACCGAAACTGAAACTCGAACCGAAGCCCAGACTCAAACCGAACCGGAGAGAACCCATGATCCGCAAGACCCTCCCCCTCGTTGCCGCTGCCGCTTTCGCCGCCATCGCCTCGTTCGGCTCGGCCGGCTCGGCCGAAGCGTCCTACCTCACCTGTCACAACGGCTTCTGGAAGTCCGGCGTGACCTCGCACGGCATCCGCTGCTCGAAGACCATCTCCGGCTTCCATTCCAAGTGGGAGGCCGTCCAGAAGGCCAAGTGGGTGGCGAGCACGGCGAGCTGCAGCGGCTATGCCCGCACCCCCTCGATCTACTACTCCTGCGACCGCTGGGGTAAGTGGACGGCCCGCATCTCCTTCCGCTGCGGCTGGTAATCGTACTCAGGGTGCCAGCCCCTCCATCCACCTCTAGGCACCCGGCTGGCGGGACGGTCGCAGAGACCGTCCCGCCTTTGCCGTTCTCGGCGCCTCGGTATCGTGTGCCAGCCGGCCTGTAAGCCGGGTTCTGTACGGCCGGCGGGCGATCCCACCGACGTGACGGTCATTCATCTGGGACGCCGGTTGCCCGGCGCCTCCTGCAACCAACCCGGGCGGCGGGCCACAGGGCCCCGGACACCGCCGAAGCGGGCCCGCGCCACCCCTATTCGGTCTTGCTCCCGGTGGGGTTTGCCATGCCGGTTCTGTTGCCAGCCCCGCGGTGCGCTCTTACCGCACCCTTTCACCCTTGCTCCGGCCGTCTTCCGACAAGCGGCGCCGGAGCGGTCTGCTCTCTGTGGCACTTTCCCTGGGGTCACCCCCGCCGGGCGTTACCCGGCACCGTTCCTGTGTGGAGCCCGGACTTTCCTCCGTCGCGCACCGGGTCCGAGAACCACGGCGTGCTCCGGCGACCGTCCGGCCAACTGGCCCTTTGCAGATCGCCCGCCAGCCGCCATCCGTCAAGCCGCGGGTATGCCCTATTGATGCCGCATGCCGCGTGAAATACTCGTTTCGAGTTCGCCAATCGGGGCTCTTTACCGAGGCGTCAGGTCGCATTGCGTCCGTCGCAGCAGGGCATGCTAGTCTCGTGGCATTGAACAGCCGGCAGAACTCCGGTTCCGGGGCGCGCTCCGGAAAGCCCGGGTTCGCACGAGGCGCACCGCGCGCTCTCGAAATCACGGAAGGCATGATCCGAAATGATGAGCATTCGCGCATGGTTCCTCGCGCTGGCCAGTCTCGTGGCAGTTCCCGGCCTCGCGCTGGCGGTTCCGGCCCAGCTCTCGGAGTTGCCCGAGAGCGGCCTCTCGCGTGAAGGCGCCGTCGAGCGCGTCGCCTATCGGCCGGAGCGGGTTCGCCGCATCCTCCAGGATGACGGCTACAGCGACGTCGAGTTCATCGACGATACGCTCCCCGTCTACATCGCAACGGCCTGCCGCGACGGCAACCGCTACCGACTCCGCCTCAACCGCTTCGGACGGGTTCAGCGGCGCGACGTCGTCGGGCGCTGCGGCCCTGCGCCGGCACCCGAGCCGACCATGACGATCGCCCAGGTCGAGCGCCGCCTCGAGCGGCTCGGCTACGACCGCGTCGAATTCCTCGATCGCACCCCGCCCCTTTTCGTCGCCGAAGCCTGCCAGCGTGGCGATCTCTACCGTGTGCGCATCGACGATCGCGGCGACATCGAGTTCCGCGAGCGCCTCGGGCGCTGCCGCCAGGGCTCGAGCATCGTTGGCAACGACCGCGGCCTGAGGCCAAGTCAGGTGCGCCAGCTCCTCGTCGATGCCGGCTTCAACCGCATCCAGTTCATCGACCGCCAGTTGCCGACCTACATCGTGGAGGCCTGCCGCAACGACCGTCGCATCCGCATGACGCTCGACGGTGAGGGCCGGATCGAGGGCCGGGACGTCGTCGGCTCCTGCACCCGCGCGGGCGAGACGACCGATGAGGGCTACAGTGTCGCGCAGATCACCGACATCCTCGAGCGCCGGCGCTATTACGACATCCGCTTCACGGACCGCCGCCTTCCGGAATACAAGGTCGAGGCGTGCCGCAACGCCCGCAAGTTCGACCTCGCCATCAACCGCTTCGGTGAGATCCGCAGCCGCACCCCGATCGGCAACTGTCGTCCGCTGAGCGACCAGGAACTGACCCGCCTGCCGACCCAGACCTTCAGCATCGAGAGCCTGCGCAATGTGCAGTCGATCGATGCCGACGAGTGCCAGGACTATCTCGAGTATTTGCTCCGCGACCGCACGATCAACTTCGCGACCAACAGCGCCGACATCCAGCGGGCGAGCTACGGGCTGCTCGACGAACTCGCCTTCGTGCTCGGCCGCTGCCCGGGCTCGCGCGTCGAGATCGCTGGACACACGGACTCGGTCGGTAGCAACTCCGACAACCAGGTGCTGAGCGAGCGACGCTCACAGTCCGTCGTCAGTTACCTCATTGAAAAAGGTGTGCGCCGCAACCGCCTCTCGGCTGTCGGCTATGGCGAAAGCTATCCGATCGCGAGCAACGACACGAACGCCGGCCGCGCCCGCAACCGCCGCATCGAGTTCATCGGGAGCTGGAGCGAGTAGAGCCGAGGCACCGGAGAAAGAAAAACCGAGACGCGGCCCCGCCCGGAGGCCGCGTTTTTCGTTGGGCCGCTCGCCAGGGTCGGTGCGGCGCTAGGAGACTGCCCTTTCAGTTTTGCCCCATGCCGAAAGCAGGGCTTTTCACGGTTGCATGCACAATCAGGTTGACGTCTGATCAATTCTGGCGCCACGCTGCACACGGTCATTCCGAGCGGGCGCCGTCCTGCGAACACCTCTCCGCCCTCCGGAGCTGCCACGTTGCGTGCTGCATTTGTGGATCGATCGCGCGTCGCGTCGGTCGCTGCCACGTCTGGAGGATTGTTCGGAATGTCGGAGCCGTACATCGGTCAGGTCCAGCTCTTCGGGTTCAACTTCGCGCCGCGCGGATGGGCGTTCTGCACAGGCCAGCTTCTTGCGATCGCGCAGAACACAGCGCTTTTCTCGCTACTCGGGACGACCTACGGCGGCGACGGGCGCACGACGTTCGGGTTGCCCGATCTTCGAGGCCGCGTGCCCATCGGCGCAGGCCAGGGCCCAGGGCTCGCGAATTACACCTGGGGCGATAGGGCTGGCCGCGAACAAGTGACGCTCACGATCAGCCAAATGCCGTCGCACACGCATGTGAGTAATGCCATCACCGGTCCTGCGGATTTCTCCTCTGCACCGCGGAACAATCGCGCATACGTCGTCGAGCCGACTGGCGTCACGGAATATGATGGCAAGCCCGCCGTCATCCAGAACTCCGGTGGCAGCCAGCCCTTCGACATCCGCAATCCCTATCTCGCAATGAACTACTCGATCGCGCTGCTAGGAATCTTCCCGTCGCGCAGCTGACGAATTCGTCGAGGGAGCAAATCGATGGGCGAGACATGTGCCGTGACGCGGCGCGACGTCCTGATCGGCCAAGGTGCATTGGCATTCACCGCCACTCTTTCGTCCGGTGCTGCGCTGGCGGGCGCTTGCGCCACCTGGGAGACGGCGACGGCGAGCGACTTTGCCGTATTCGTCGGCGAGACGTTCGAAGTCAGAACCGCTGCCGGACGCATCGTTGAAGCGCGCCTTGCCTCGGTCGAACCGGTCCGCTCTGGACCGGACCGCCCGCATTGGCTGGCGCGAAGCGAGGGCCTGGTCGCGACCTTCGAGACCTCGGACATCGAGGAATTCGTGCGGGAGGGGGCGCAAACCTGCTGCATCCGTCACACGAGCCTCGGGACAGCCGACCTCTACGTCGGCCCGTCCCCCCTGCGCTCCGGCGGCCACGTCCTCGAGCTGGTCCTCAACTGAGGCAAGGCCCCCGGATGCAGCCGCGCGGTCCGATGCATGCCAATGGCCCCGCCCGGCCGCGGGGACACGTCACTTTCCGCATCATCACGAATGCGGATGACGGATTTTTGTTCCGTCTCTACTCCAGCACGCGGGAGTGGGAATTCGCCCTGACGATCTGGAGCGAGGCGGACAAGCAGCGCTTCCTACGCAGCCAGTTCGACATCCAGACCCGGGCCTACGCCAGCACCTACCTCGGTGCCGTGCACCGCATCATCCAGCTCGACGGCATCGACGTCGGTCGGCTCATCGTCGATCGCCGCGACGACCTCATGCTGATCATCGACCTTTCGCTGCTGCCCGAGTATCGCGGGCGCGGCATCGGCACGGACCTCTTGCGCAGCCTCCTCAACGAAGCCCTCGGCGGCAAGGTTCCGGTGCGGCTGCATGTCGAACGCAACAGCCCGGCGCTCTCCCTTTATCTCCGCCACGACTTCGAGCAGGTCGGCGTGCACGGCAACCACCTCGCGCTCGAGTGGCGCCCGCAGCTCGGGCCACGCGAGATCTGATCCGATCGCGTCCCCGCCAGACTTCAGTTGAAGACTGACTCATAGAGCATACAGTCCCGGTCCCGCCGGAACGGGGAGAGGAATAGTTCCAGGCGGCCGGCGGTGGCCGCCTGGATCGCATGGACCTGCGGCGCGAGAACGGGCTCGAGCGGCCCGACGAAGGTGAGCGCGAAGGCCTTGCGCGGCGGATAGACCCTGCCGTCGATCTCGAGATGGTTGTCCCGCACGCCCGATCCCTCGAAGATCTTGACGTTGTCGAGGGTGAGGGAAACCGGACCCTGCTCCGTCTCGACTTCGAAAACCTCCCCGATGAACGGGCCGAACGTCTCGTGCGTTGCCGTGACGAGATCGATCATCGTGGATGCGCCGGATACCGGTTCGCTCATGAAGCAGCCCTTTCGGTATCGCGACGAAGCATCGTCCATCGGGGGCATCGTGCATGAGATCCACCCCCCGCTCCGTCAGGTGATCGCATCCATTGCTTCGCGCAATTGCGCAAGGCGCGCGAGAGTGGCGAGTGTCGACTGGTCGGCGCGGCCATCGACCCGCATCGGCCGCCAGTGGCGCTGGAAGGCGCGCACCACGTGCTCGGTCATGGCGCAGAATTCGCCACTCGCCGGCACGCCGTAGCCGAAGTCCCCGAAGGCCCGCTGCAGCGCCGTGACCGCGACGCCCGTATCACCCGGCCCGATGCCACGATCGGTTGCATCGACCGCCATCGGCGGCACCCAGAGCCCGACGCCGACCCGGTAGAGGCGTGCCCAGTCGAACCATTCGCCGGGATCGGCCTTGCGGTTTGGCGCGACGTCCGAATGGGCGAGAACCCGCTTCGCCGGGATGCCCCGACGAGCGCAGATGTCGAGGGCAAGCCGCGTCACCGCTTCCATCTGCGCTTCCGGGTACGGCGGGCGGCCAGCCTCGTGACCCGGGTTGTGGATTTCGATGCCGATGGAACAGTCGTTGAGGCTTTCGCGGCCGGCCCAGTGGGAGATCCCGGCGTGCCAGGCCTTGTGGCGCTCGGCGACCATTTGCGTAACCGTGCCGTCCTCGTCGACCAGGTAGTGGCAGGAGACCTTGGATTCCGGTGTGGTCAGCCAATAGAGCGCCCGGTCGTGATCGGCCATGCCGGTGTAATGGAGAATGAGCATGTCCGGGTGGCTGCCATCCGGCCTTGCCTCGTGGTTCGGCGAGGCGCGCCAATTGTCGACGAGGCCGGTATCGATCATCGAAAGGGACATATTGGGTCTCTCGTCAGGGAACTGGCGGGCCAGCGGCCGCTCGATGACCAATAGGGGGCAGGCAGACTGTCCGGCAAGCCCCATGCACGCGGCCGCTCGGGCGGCGCGCGCGGCCGGCCGGCGGTGCGGCCTCAGCCGCCGCGGCTGCGCATGATCGTCTCGTAGGCCTCGTTGATGGCCGCGAGCTTGGCCGTCGCAATCTGGATGAACTCTTGCGGAAGCCCCTCGGCCATGGCGAGATCGGGATGGTTCTCGCGCACGAGCCGACGGTAGTGGGACTTCAGCGCCTCGTCGTCGATTTCCGGCGAAACGCCCAACACCTCGTAGGGATCGCTCGTGCCATCGCTGACGAAGCGCGCACGGATGCGGCGGAACTCATCGCTGGCGAAACCGAAGATCGAGCCGACCCGTTCCAGGTACGCCTCCTCGTCCGGGTGCAGCACGCCATCGGCCGCCGCGATGTGGAAGAGCCCCTCGAGCACGTTCTCGAGCAACGTGCGACGATCGTGGAAGTGCTCGGCGATCTGCTTGGCGTAGGCCTCGTAGCCGGCGATGTCCTGCTTGGCGAGGTTGAAGATGCGCGCGACGTTTTCCTGCTCCTCGGGCGGAACCTGGAAAACCTCCCGGAAGGCGACGATCTCGTCCTTCGTGACCCGGCCATCGGCCTTGGCCATCTTGGCGCCGAGCGCGATGACACCGATGGTGAAGAGGACCTTCTCGTCCTTGATGCCGTGCGTCAGTTGCTTGTCGACGGCGAAATGGCCCGCGAGCGCGCCCATGAGCGCGCCGAGAGGCCCACCGACGGCGAGACCCGCCGCCGCCCCAGCCAGCTTTCCCCAAATCGACATGACCAAAGAATAGTCCATGCGGCGATGGGATTGAACTGGCATTTGCACACGCCACAACGGCATTTTCAGCAGGAACCGGCGGCAGGCGGGTAAGTACTCCCCGGGAGTTGGTGATCGCCACGGTTCGAGCGATGGCGCGCCACGAGGGAATTCTTGTGGGCGGAACCGAACCGGCCTAAACCGAGCCGCTTCGCTCCCGCGTGGCGGTCGCAAGGACAATTCGCACACTATTCGTCGATCCGACGGGAGCGCTCGCGCCGCGACGGCCGAGGCTGCCGCCCAGGAGAACCCCATGACACCGCCGGGACATCGCGAGAACGACACATTGCGCGGCCTCGTGCTCGGGGTGGTCGCCGTCACCATCTTCGGTTTGACGCTGCCAGCGACCCGCATCGGTGTCGCCGAAATCGATCCCATCCTCTTCGGGCTCGGACGCGCGGTCATTCCCGGCATCCTTTCAGCCGTCCTGTTGCTGGCAACGCGCCAGAAGCTGCCCTCATGGAATGATTTCCTGCTGCTCGGCATCACTGCCGCGGGCGTGGTCATCGGCTTTCCCGCCCTTGCGACCATCGCGATGCAGGAGGTTCCCGCCGCGCATGGCGGCGTGGTGCTCGCCCTCCTGCCACTGGCGACCGCATTGACCGGCACACTCATCGGGGGCGAACGCCCCTCGCTCGGCTTCTGGCTCTGCGCGGTCATCGGTTCACTGATCGTCGTCGTCTTCGCCGTCAGCCAGGGCGGCGACGTCTGGCATCTCCAGTCGGGCGATCTGCTGCTGCTTCTCGCAACGGCGAGCGCGGCGATCGGCTATGCGACGGGCGGGCGCCTTTCGCGCCATCTCGGCGGCTGGCAGGTGATCTGCTGGGCCTTGGTTCTGGCCCTGCCGGTGGTCTGCGTGATCGTCTATTTGACGACGGAACGGTACAATTGGGAAGCATCCGCAACCGCCTGGCTCGCCTTCGGTTATGTCGCGATCTTCTCGCAGTGGCTCGGCTTCTTCGCCTGGAACGCGGGCCTGGCGCTCGGCGGCATCGCCCGCGTCGGTCAGTTGCAGCTGCTCCAGCCATTCGTCACCCTGGCCGGCGCGGCGGTTCTCGTCGGCGAACGGATAACAGTGGTAGAAATCCTGTTCGCTGGGGCGGTTGTCGTGACCGTTGCGATCGGGCGAAGGATGGTGATCCGGCGGTCCTGATCGCCCTCCTCGGGCATTTCCGTGGCGTCCGGCCGGCGATTGCCCCTTGGCCCGGCGAGATGGTTTGCTCGGCGCGATGAAGGCAGTGCCCGCTCAGTGCCTTTTCCCGGCGCCAATCGCGCGATAGCATCACCATCGACCATCGTCGACAGACGCGCCGGTCGCGGGAGCGGTGAGCGCGTCGCACGACTGTCAGTCGTCAACCGAAAGGAAGTCTCCATGCGCATCATCTCGACCACGGTCTTCGGGGCGGGTTTGCTGCTTGCCGGCCTCGGCACTTGTCTGGCGGCGTCGCCCGAGGGCACATGGCTGCGGGCGGAAACCGGCGGTGAGTTCCGTGTTGGCGATTGCGGGGGTGGCCTCGGGATCACGGTGACGAAGTCGAAAACCTCCGCCTTCGTCGGCCAGACCATCATGTGCGGCGCCCAGAAGGTCGAGGGCAAGGACGAGTGGCGTGGTTCGGTCAAGAACCTCGAGGACGGCAACACCTATTCGGGCATCGTGACCCTGACGGGACCGGACTCGTTGCAGCTCGAGGGCTGCGCGCTCGCCGGCCTCATTTGCAAGGCGCAGCTCTGGTCCCGTGTGAAATAGCCCGGCACGCCGACCGGACCGCCACACATCCGCGATCACGCACCCTGCGCAGCGAAACGCCGGTTCCAAGCCACGCCCCACGTCCCTATCCTGACGACGGCTCGATGCGGATGGGAGCGTTAGAGGGCGATGACGCAGAGTGCGCCGCGTGGCCGGACGATGGACATCTCGCGCGCGGCCGAGGCGGCGGGGATCGCCTTTGCCGGCCATTGGGTGATTTCGCTCTTTGCCGGCTTCGCCCTGACCATCTTTGCCGGCGAGCGCCTGCTGACCCCGAACGCGGCGCCAACGAATGGCTGGGATGACCTGGTTGCCGGCCCGCTCTCGGCCGCGATCCTTCTCGGCTATGCCGTCCTGTTGCCCGCCATGGGATATGGGCGGCGCTATCTCCTGGCTTTGGCTGCGCTTTCGGGCTCGCTCGGGGTTCTTATCCTCGCCGGGGTTCTGGTCGGCGCCGCCCTGATCTTTTCCTGGTCATGGGCCTTTGCGATCACGCTGGTCCTGCTCGGCGCGATCTACGGCCTCCTCATCCTCGGCGCTCTCTCGCACGGCGTGCTCGCCTACGAGCTCGCAACCATGCCCCGTGCGCCCGATGACCCCCGCCGCTTGATCGATGTTCTCGATGCGCCGCGTTGGCAACGGGCTGGCGGCGGCACCGAAGACCTCGGCATGCCCGCGCGGATCCCGGCCAGGATTCCTTTCCTTGGACCGGTATTGAGCGGCATCGGTCTCCTCGGGATCGCTGCCATGCCGGTGCTGCTGACACTGCAAGGGCTTGCCAGCGAACTCGAATCGCCCTGGGCCGAGCCGCTCGCCGAGTGGGCCGCCCTCTTCCTGATCGGATTGCCCGCATCGGGCGCCCTGCTGGTCCTCGGCCGCCGTCTCAGCCAACCTGACGCCAACACCCTGCTGGCGGGCGACGACCGACCGCCCATCCTCCTGCTGCGCTCCTTTGCCGACGACGATCGCGCGGTACGCGGCAAGAACGTGCTGGCACGCTACGTCTATTTCGGGCTTCTGAAGGATCGCCGGCTCGAAGCGGTCGCCGCCGATGAACTCTCGCGCGTCGGCCCCTTCATCGCGATCGGGCAACCCGGCGAGCGCCTGCCCCGGCTCGGCGCCGCCCGAGCCTATTTCGACGATGACAATTGGCAGGCCGCGGTCCTCGATTGGATGCGGGGGGCGGCGATGATCGTGGTCGTCGTCGGGCGCACGCCTTGGGTGCGCTGGGAGCTGGAGACGATCGCGGCGAACGGGCTGGCGACGCGCAGCCTGCTGGTCTGCCCGCCGGATGACGAGGCGGGCCGTGCGGCGCGCTGGGAATTGGCGCGTGAAAGCCTTTCCGGATCACCCCATGCCGAGGCATTCGCCGGGCTCGATCCGGCCCGCACGTTGGCGGTTCGCTTGGAGGACGACGGCTCGTTGACGGCGATCGTCAGTGAAACCCGCAAGGAGATCGATTATGAGATCGCCCTGCGCCTGCTCATCGCTCTCGAACGGGGGCCACGGGGAAAATCTCCTCGCGAGGCTCCCCCGACGAGCCGCTGAGGACGTCGCTGCCGGCCCTTACGGCATCATCGATTTCGCGGCTCGGGGCCGCGAGGGCGATTTCGAGTGGAATGGTCCGATAGAGCACGCGAAGGGCCTCGCCACCGAGGAACTCGGGCACCTCGCCCGCAAGAACGAAGCCTTCACGGAGATAAAATGCAAGAGCGCGCGAGGTGCGCGTCTCGACGTGCACACGCCGGCAGCCGCGCGCCGCCGCCTCGTGATAGGCCGCCTCGAGGAGCCGGGCCCCGAGGCCCTTGCCACGCTCACTGGGCGCGACCCAGAGGTGCGAAATGAAGAGCCATGCCTCGTAGGTGACGCCGGAAAGGCCCGCGCGAAAATTCCTCCCATCTGGTCCGTCGCCCGTTCCCTCCGAGACGAATGGCCGATCGTCCCGGATGACGAGCACCAGATCGCGGACCCGCTCGGGCGCCATGCTGAAGCCTTCGGCCGCCAGCTTGCGCCAGATCGCGACGCGCTCTTCGTCGCCCGCGCTCTCGACGATGGTGGCAGGCAGGCCCTCCGCGAGCGGATTCGGCCGCACTCTCACCGGGCCGCTCATGGCTGGTCACCCCGTTCGCGATCACCCGTCGTCCTGTCCAGGGCTTCGACCCGGCCGCTGAGGCGATCGCCGACGTAGACGCCGAAGCGCGCTTGCAGTCGTTCGGTGACGAAGCGCCTGAGCATGGTGCGGGTCGCCTCGTCCGCGATGCGGTGCCAGGGGATCGAATCGAAGGCGTAGAATCTGAGGCTTGGATCGTTCATGGCGCCGGCCCGCGCAAGGCCGCGATAGACGATGTTGATGGCCTCGCCCTCGACCTCGTCGAAAACGGCGAAGATGAAGCCGAGTTCCGCCTCGATGCCTGCTGCCGCCAGCTTGCCATTGAGGCTCGCCGGGTCGGACGCCTTGCCGAGCCGGCCCGCCGAAGGCAGTTCGAGCGCGCCACTCGCTTGCGAGGTTCCGAGCAGCACGCCCGACTCGCCCTCGAGGATGACGCTGACCAGAGCCTCGCGACGCGCGCCTGAGGCGGCCTCGTGCTCCAGCGCGGGCAGAATGTAGGAGCCACGGCAATAACCGAGTGGGGGATGGGGCGTGCCATCGAAACCGATCACCTCGCCGATCAGGACCAGGTGGTCGCCGGCATCCACATAGTCGTGCCGGCGGCAATCGAACCAGGCCGCCACCCCCTCGAACACCGGATGGCCGGCCGGCCCCTCACGCCAGCCGACGCTCGAAAATCGATCGACAGCGGGGCTGGCGAACGTGTTGGCGACCGCCCGCTGCTCTTGGGAGAGGATATTGACCGCATACCCGTCCGAGGCGGCGAACGCGGGAAAGCTACCGTTACGCTTTGCAATGCAGACCAACACGAGCGGCGGAGCGAGCGAGACGGAGGTGAACGAGTTCGCGGTGAACCCGCGCGGTACGCCGTCCTTGTCGAACGTCGTCACGACCGTCACCCCCGTCACGAAGGCGCCGAGCGCCTGACGAAGGGCCCGGGGATCGATCGGCCCGTCGCTCATCGCTGCGACTGGGCCGTCGCCGCTGCCCGCCCGACGAGGGCATCGAGGATGCGCTCGCGATCGACCACGCCGATCCTTCGCCCGGCATCGCGCACGATGAGCGACCGGTCGCGCCGCCGCACCGCTTCGATCAGGTCACGCAGCGGTGTCTCGGCTCCGACCTCGACCGCATCGGGCACGACTTCCTCGGCTTGCAGGGGTCGCATCACCTCGCGTGCGCGCAACACGTTGAGCGGGTTCATGTGGGCAACGAAGGCTTCGACGTAGGGCGTGGCGGGGCTCAGCACGATTTCCTGTGGCGTGCCGATCTGGATGATCCGCCCACCCTCCATGATGGCGATGCGCGAGCCGATCTTGATGGCCTCGTCGAGGTCGTGGCTGACGAAGATGATGGTTCGCTTCAAGCGCTGCTGGAGGTCGATCAACTCGTCCTGGAGGTTGGCGCGGATCAGCGGGTCGAGCGCGGAATAGGGCTCGTCCATCAGAAGGATCGGGGCCTCGGTGACGAACGCGCGCGCAAGGCCGACGCGCTGTTGCATCCCGCCGGACAATTCGTGCACCCGGTAGTCGGCCCAACCCTCGAGGCCGACCAGCGCCAGTTGCGCGGCGACCCGCCTCTTTCGTTCCTCGCGGGGGACACCGGCGAGCTGCAGCCCGTAGGCGACATTGTCCGCCACGGTGCGCCAGGGCAATAGCGCGAATTGCTGGAACACCATGGCGACGTTGTGCGTCCTGAGATCGCGCAGAGCCTTTGGGGAGCACGTTGCCGGGTCGACGTAGCGCCCATCTCCGACCGCCACCTCGACGCTGCCGCGCACCACCGGGTTCAGTCCGTTGACCGCCCGCAGCAGCGTCGATTTGCCCGAGCCCGAGAGCCCCATGAGAACGAGCGTCTCGCTTGCCGCGACATCGATCGTACAATTGGCGACCCCGAGGACCTGGCCAGTCGCCTCGCGGATTTCGGCGCGGCTGCGCCCCTCGTCGATAAGCGGCAAGGCGCGTTCGGGCGCACCGCCGAAGACGATGTCCACATTCCGCATTCTGACGACGGGATCGCTCATCGCTGACTCATCAGTGGCGCCCGCCGCTGTCGCGGCGGAAAAAACGGTCGAGAATGATGGCAACGAGCACGATCGCGATGCCGACCTCGAAACCACGCGCGACGTTCACCTGGTTGAGCGCTCTGAGGGTCGGCACGCCGAGCCCGTCGGCACCGACCAGCGCGGCAATCACCACCATCGACAGGGAGAGCATGATGGTCTGCGTCAGGCCCGCCATGATCTGCGGCATGGCGAATGGCAGCTCGATGGTGACGAGCCGCTGCCAGCGCGTTGCCCCGAACGCGTCACCCGCCTCGAGGAGTTGGCGCGGCGTGGAGGAAATACCGAGATACGTCAGTCGGATCGGCGCCGGGATGGCGAAGATGACGGTGGCGATCAGCCCCGGCACCATGCCGAGACCGAAGAGGATCAGGGCGGGGATCAGATAGACGAACGTCGGGATCGTCTGCATGAGATCGAGGATCGGGCGCAGGACCGTGTAGAGCCACGGCCGGCGCGCCGCCGCGATGCCGATCGGCACGCCCAAACCCATGCAGACGATGCAGGATGCGAAAACCAGCGCCAGCGTCTCGGTCGTCTCCTCCCAGTATCCCTGGTTGACGATGAACAAGACGCCGAGGACGACGAAGACGGCAAAGCCGATCGAGCGCTGCACGAGATAGGCGAGGACGCCGACGATCGCGGCTGCCAGCAAGGGATGCGGCAACTGCAACAACCAAAGGATGGCGCCGATGACCGCCTCGAGGCCAGCAGCCAAGCCATCGAAGAACCAGGCACCGTTGTCGGTCAGCCAATCGACGAGCGCCTTCATCCAAGGGCCGATCGGCAGCTTGTTCTCGGTGAGCCAATTCATGGCGCCTCGCTGGCGGAAGGATTGCCGGCCGATGGCGCCGGCCGCCGAGCGCTGGCGGGCGAGGCCGAACCTCCCCCGCCAGCACGGGACGTCAGTAGCTGCCCCGGATTTCCAGAGCGGTCGCGATCGCCTTTCCGGCCGGCTGACCGTCGAACGTCGTGACGCCCGCGAGCCAGGGCATCATGGCCTTCGGGTTCTTCTTCAACCAGGCCGCGGCGGCCTTGTCGGCGTCGGCACCGTCATTGAGGATGGCGCCCATGATCTCGTTCTCCATCTCGAGGCTGAAGACGAGATTGCCCAGCAGCTTGCCGAGGTTCGGGCATTCCTTCGCCAGACCGGCGCGCACGTTGGTGTAGACAGTCGCGCCGCCGTAGTTGGGGCCGAACACGTCGTCACCGCCCTCCAGATAGGCCATCTCGAAGTTGGCGTTCATCGGATGCGGGGCCCAGCCGAGGAAGACGATGTGGTCCTTCTTCTTCACGGCGCGCGCGACCTGGGCGAGCATGCCCTGTTCGGAGCTCTCGACCACCTCGAAGCCCGAAAGGCCGAACATGTCCTTTTCGATCATGCCGAGGATTAGGCGGTTACCGTCGTTGCCGGGCTCGATGCCGTAGATGTTGCCGCCGAGCTGCTCGCGGAACTTGGCGATGTCGGCAAAGCTCTTGAGGCCGGCCTCGTAGGTGTAGCGCGGCACGGCGAGCGTGTATTTGGCGCCCTCGAGGTTGGCGCGCACCGACTCGACGGAGCCGTCGTCGAGGTACGGCTTGAGGTCGGCTTCCATGGTCGGCATCCAGTTGCCGAGGAAGACGTCGATGTCCTTGTTCTTCAGTGAGGCGTAGGTGACCGGTACGGAGAGGATCTTGGTGTCGGTCTCGTAGCCGAGTGCCCGGAGCACGGTGGAGGTTGCCGCCGTCGTCGCCGTGATGTCGGTCCAGCCGACATCGGCAAAGCGCACCGTCTTGCAGCTGGCGGGCTCGCTCGCCAACGCCGGCGCCGCCGAAATCGAGACGGCCGTCAGACCGATCAAAAGGAGTGTTCGCATTCCTGGCTCCCTATCTTGCGCGTCGTTGATCGACTTTCTCGCGATCATGCCACCCTAGCAAGCCTTTCGCAGATTGCGAGCCCGTCGTGCACGGTCGGCCGGTGCCGCTTCAATAGCGATAGTCGAGCAATGCGATCTCGCGAGCGTACCAGCCAGCGACGAGGTCGCGGCTCGCCTCGTCGTAGAAGGCGCGGTAGTCGGTGGTTCCGCCCTTGGAGGCGTTGACCCGTGGCAAGGCCACCTGATCGTTTACGCCGGCACGCCGCATGGCCTCGGCGAAGTCCTCCTCGAGGCTCTCGTAGCGGCCGAGGAAGTCGACAGCCACCTCGCCATCGATCGAATAGAGATCGAAGTTGTCGACGAAGGCGCGCCTGCGGTCGGCGAGGAAGCGCGGGAAGTCCGGTCGCTCGCCTGCCGCCTTCGACTTCGTCTTGTAGCGGTACCAGGAGACCTGCCGGTCCCACGGATTGCGCTCGAAGGCGAATTTGAAATAGCTCGCCCAGACGTCGTCACCGAGATAGGCCTTCACACGCCACGCCGGCATATGGTCGTAATAGCCGACGCTTGGATGATAATGACGCTCCGGCCTCCCAGCGAGGCGCTTCCACCAGGCGCGCCGCGGCACCAGAGGATGCGAGAGGCGGTAGTTCTGCGGCCCACGGCCGGCCGTCTCCCGGCGCTCGCCTTCGATCCAGCTCTGGATCGGCGTGATGATGTCGTCGACCCCACAGATCGCAGAAAGCGCCACCTCGATGCTGGTGCCGGCGGTCTTCTGCGTCTTGATGAAGATGAAGCGATGGGCGTGCGAGACGATCATGGGCGGACTCCACACGCCAACGGGATCACCCCGCGATGCGCCCGGCCAGGCCTGCCCGTCAAGGGGCCACCCGCTCCAGCACGGCCTTGTAATGGATCTCCGGCATGTCGATGGCTCGAGCGATCTCGGCGAGCTTCTTGCGCTCGCCCGCCGCGATGACACCATCGCAGAGAAGAACCCGATAGGCCGCGGTGATGAGCTGTTCCCGATCATTGCGCCCGAGGGCGGCCGCGCTCTCCTTGAGGTAAGCGATCGTCTCGTACTGGCCCGCCGCCCGGGCCGCCATGGTCGCATCGATCATCTCGTCGGCGAGCGGCTCGCCCGTCATCTCGAGATAGATCTCGCGGATCGTCTGGCGCTCGCAGTCCTCGAGCTTGTCGTCCGCGCTGGCCATCGAGATCATCGCCCGCAGCAGGGCTTCGTTGCGTTGCATCAGTGTCCGGCTCCCATTCCTTCGTACCGTGCCGCCCGGACCGGGGCTCATGAAGCGATCCATGCCGAGGGTCAAGCGCTCGACGCGCCCCTGTTGGCGATCGCCGCGAGAGATTCGGCCAGCCCCGTGACCTCGCCCGCTCCCGCCGGCACCTCGATGCGGGCGCCATCGAAATCAGAACCGATCGGCTCGAACGCGCCGCCGAGATGCCGCGCGAGGAACGCCTCGGTCGCGGCATTGAAGGCCAAACGATTTTCGGGCCGTGCAAAACCGTGCCCTTCGTCGGGAAACAGCATGTAGGTCACGGCCAGCCCCTTCGCCTGCATGGCCGTGACGATCTGATCCGACTCGGCCTGCTTGACGCGGGGATCGTTTGCTCCCTGGCCGATCAACAGAGGCCGCACGATCATGTCGGCTTTGTGGACTGGCGAGCGCGCCCGGAGGAAAGCGAGGCCATCCGCCGTTCGGGGATCACCGATCCGGCGCACCATGTTCTCGTAGAACGACTTCCAATAGGGTGGAACGGTCGCGAGCAGCGTCTCGAGGTTGGACGGGCCGACGATATCGACACCGCAGGCAAAAACCTCGGGCGTGAACGTCAGACCGACGAGAGTGGCATAGCCGCCGTACGAGCCGCCCATGATGGCGATGCGTTCACGCGCGGCATACCCGTTCGAGACCGCCCATTCGACGGCATCGATGAGATCGTCGTGCATCCGACCGGCCCACTCGCCGTCGCCGGCATTGAGGAACCTTTTTCCGAAGCCGGTCGAGCCGCGAAAATTGACCGAGAGCACCGCGTAGCCGCGATCCGCCAGCCACTGGTGCACCGGATTGAAGCCGTAGGCATCCCGCGACCAGGGACCACCGTGGACGTAGAGCACCATGGGCGGCGGACTGGCGGGGCGGGGCGGCAACGCGTCCTCGTCGATCTCGCCGCCTGGATGCTCCGGCAGTGTCAGGTAGGCGGTGAGGCGCAAGCCATCGCGCGAGGGCAAGGCGAAGGGATGCATCGAGCGCAGTGGCGCATCGGCCAGCTCCGGGCGCGTCTCGAACAGCGGCTCGAGCGTGCGACCGGCGCGGTCATAGAGGAAATACCGCCCCGGATCGCGCGCGCCGCCGCTCGCCACCACCCAGTGGGTATCGGCGAGCGTGCTGCGGATGATCGTCGGATCGCCCGCGAGTTTTCCCTCGAGGAAGGCGAGATCATCGCGAACCGCTGGCCCGACCGCATGCCAGCGATTGCGCAGATCGGTGACGGCATAGGCTTCGAGCATGCGGGTCTTGGGGTGCCGTAGCGTTCCCGTGACATCGGCGATCGGCGATGCGGCGATCTCCACCGGCTCGCTACCCGCCTTGAGCGCCATGCGACAGAGCGCGGCCGTATCCCGTCCGACAGAGGACACCAGCAGCACGCTTTCGCCCCCTCCCTCGAGGCCGATGATCCCTGAGCTGAGCGCATCCTCGTAGCCGAAGGTGATGAAAGGCTCCGTATCGCCGTCGTTCCAGAGCAACGCCTCCGACCCCCCATCCGGCAGCGAACGTCCGACCAGCCGCACGCGGTGCTCGTCATCGAGCGTGAAGGCCGCCCATTGGCCTTCGTTGCACAGGATGAGTTCGCGCTCGCCGCTCGCGAGATCGAGCCGGTAGAGGTCGTGCCAAGCCTTGTCCCGCTCGTTGAGGCCGATGATGATCTCGCCCGGCCGCCGCCAGCTCGAAGCGATCTGGCGGGCCTGGACGCCGTCGATTGGCGTCAGGTCGCGCGACGGGCCGCCATCCAGGCCGACCGAGTGGAACCGCCAGTTCTCGTCGCCCGCCTTGTCCTGGGCATAGAGGATCCACGCCGCGTCCCACGACCAACCGTAGCTGCGGATGCCACGTGACCGGTCTCGCGTGACGACGCGTGCCGCCTCGAGGTTGTCCAATGGCGCCACCCAGACGTTGAGCACACCCTCATCGGGCGCGATCCAGGAGAGATGGCGCATGTCCGGGGAAAGCCGGCACATCGTGCGATCGGGGTTGCCGAACAGTTTGCGCCGGGCGATGAGGGAGCGGGGCATCGGGGTTCCTTCTCTTGCGCTGACCAGTGTCGCGACGCGTGCGTGGGGACGCCAGACGACCGATTGTTCCATAGCAGCGCCGGCTCGCCATATCGACCCCACGCCTGCCGCGCACGATTGGGCAAAGCCTGGCGGACCGGCGGTGGACCCGGTTTCGGTCGGCTGGCACGGTCATCGTGTGCGACCGCTCACCAGACCATGGCGAGCGCCGGCCCGCACTGGAGGTCCAACACCGTGCCCGCAGACTTGCGCATTCTGATCCTCTCGGACGGTCGGCCGGGCCATTATCATCTTTCGGAGGGCGTTGCGGCAGCCATCGCCCGCAAGCGGCCGGTGGCTGTGACGAGTGTCACGATCGCTCGGCGCGCGCTGGCGAGCCCCATGGTGCTGCGCGCGATGATCGGTGCCGGCCTTCCACCCGGCCTGGTACTGACTGCCGGCTACCGACTCGCCACACCACTCCCTCCAGCCGATCTCGTGATCTCGGCCGGAGGCCATACGCTCGCCGCCAACATTGCCGCGGCACGCCATCTCGCCGTACCCAACATCTTCTGCGGCACCATTCGCTGGGCTCCCGCGGAGGCCTTTGCGGCGGTGGTCTCCTCCTATGAAAAGCACTCGGGTCGGCCGCGCCACATCATCGCGCTCAAACCCTCGCGTCTCGACCCCGATGCCAACTTGGGCGCCCGCTCGCGCCGCCCGCTGTCGCGGCAAGCCCCACCGCGCACCATTGGCCTCCTCGTCGGCGGGCCCTCCGGACGTTTTGCCTACCAGCCTGAGGAATGGCAGCACCTCGCCCGCCTCTTGGCCGACGTTGCCGCGAAATGGGGCACGCGGTGGGTGATCTCGACCTCACGCCGCACGCCCGCAGCCGCAGCCGATCTCTTTGCGGGCCTTGCGGGGGAGCCCTATGTAGCGGACGTGCTCGACTTTCGCACGGCGGGTCCCGGAACCCTCGCGCGCGTGTTCTCCGTGGCCGAGGCGATCGTCTGCACCGCGGATTCCAGCACCATGATGTCGGAGGCGGTCGCCATGCGCCTGCCCGTCGTCGGCGTTCATCCCATCGTCTCGGACTACAAGGGCGAGGAACGCGACTACCGCGCGATGATGGAGGCCAAAGGATGGGTGCGCTCGCTGGCCCTCGAATCGCTCGACGCCGACGGTCTCGTGGCGGCACTGCTCGCCGTGACGCCGATGGTCGAGAATCCGCTGGATCACCTCGCCAGCGCCCTGGCCGATCTCGTGCCGGGGCTGCGCGTTCCTGCTTGAGGTGGCGTCCCGGGGCGTTCGCCTTGGCAACCCAAGAACGCAACCACTCAGCGATCTGACTGGCCGACCCAGGTCCCCAAACCCCGCGATGTCGGCCGGGCGCGTGGGATGTTCGGAGCGATGGTGTTGGAATCGTCGAGAATCCACCCCTGCCCGACAACCGCGGAGCCTGCCGGCACCGGCTGCGGTTGCGGCAGCGCCGGCCCCTCGACAACCGTGCCGCGCGGGACGTCATCCACGCCGACCGTGCTCACACCATCCTCCCCGAAGACCTGCGAGGCGCTGCTTTCATCGCCATCGCCACTCCCCGTCGCACGCCGGGCCGTGCGCGGCGCCCCGACCGCCGCAATGGGCGGTGGTGGCGGAGGCTGGAACTCGAAGATCTGCCGAAAGATGCCAGGGATGGCCATGGTGATCGGATTGACCACCACCTGCGGGTTCTCCAGCCGCCCGTTGATCGCAAAGGCGAGACCGATCAGCCCTTCACCGGGCCGGCCCGTCAGCAACCCTCCGATGATCGGGAAATTGCGGAAGGCGGCATTGATACCGTAAGCCGGCACATACGTGCCCCCGAGGTGAACCGACTCGTTGTTGAAATCCACAAAGCCGCGCATCGTCGCCCCGAGGGCTGGACCGTTGACGTAGGCATCCTGCATGATGAAACGGCCTTGTCCGACCGAGAAGGGGACATAGAGCTGGTCGAAGCCGATCTTGAGCCGCTCGGTTCGCGTCCGACCGCTGCCGCCGCTTCGATCGCGCGAGGCGGTTGCCGAATAATCCGTCGAGATGTCGCGCTCCACGGGATCGCCGAGAAGCGCGAAGTCCTGGGTCCAGAGGGTCCCGGTGCGGGTCTCGCCCTCATCGTCGAGGTTGACTTTCAGCGAGGCGCTGCCGCCGATGATCCCGTCATAGAACCCCACCAGGCGATAGGCTGATCCGGCATCGTTGGTCTGGGCGATGAACTCGCGCTTGCCGTTTTCGTTGCGGGTGAGGCGCACGCCGATCTCGGCCCCTTTCTCGAGGTTGCCGAGAGCCTCGAAGGAGACCAGCACATCCGCCCGCTTCTGCGCGCGCAGCCGAAGGTTGTAGATGTTCACCTGCGAGTAGCCGACCACGGTGTCGATCTCGGCCTCGATGTCGACCCCCAACCCGGCCTGGGCCTTCGGAATGGTGCGCTGTCCGAGCTGCTCGGCCGCGAACAACGAGCGAAAGAAGGCGCGACCGTCGTAGGTCCGTCCGCGCGCCCTGATCCGCCAGATGTCGTCGACACCGCGTTCGCCATCGATCTCGAGCTGGGTGAGGATATTGAGCTGGAAATCCGGGAAGCGAAACGCCTTCAACTGGTTGTCCGGCCCGATCGAAGCCCAGCCCTCGATGCCGAGTGGATCGCCGGCGATCTTGAGATTCTGCAATTCGATGCCGCCATCCAGCGCGGGAACCAGCCGAGCCTCGAGCACGGCGCGTTGACCGGGCGGTTTGCGCCAGGAGAGACCTTCGATGAGCAGCATGGCCTGCGTGAAGTCGGCCTGGAGTTCGATCTCGGGGTGCCTGCCCGGACCAGCGCGCAGCGACACCTCCACCGGCACACGCCCGCGCACGAGATGGTTGATCGGGATGCCGAGCTGCTCGCGGTCGGCGGCATCGAGTTCCGCCATGATGCGGAGCGCCGGCCGTTCTCTGCGCTCGTCACCGTGCAGGTTCAGCCAGTGGACGCGGGCCGGTATCCCGTTCAGCAGAACATCGCCCTTGAGCTCGGTCGCGCTGGCCCCGAGATCGATGCCGATCTCCCCGCTCGTGATGCGGACGCCGGCGATGACCTCGCCGATGGTCACCTCACTGAGCCGCAGGCGCCCTTGTGGTCGGACATCGGACCAGCGCGCGGAGGCCGCGAGCGGCACCACGAGCGACAGCTTGGCCTCGCCCTTGCCGTCGAGGCGTGTCACGAGCCCGAGCTGATCATCCACGGCCTTGATGCCACGCTGGCTGGCATAACGCCCGAACGTTCCGGCTTGGCCCTCGGCGTGGAAGCTGATGAGCGCGGTTGCATCGTCCGCGTTGTAGTTCCCGACCGTCGCCTCGATGCGCGACAGTTCGATGGCGTCGCTGGTTCCAGCCAGCGGCAGGCGGCCGATATCGGCGATGGCATGCACGCGCTTGCCACTGACGCGCAGGTCGACGGATTCCAGCTCCGCCGGAGCGACACCCTCGGCAAATCCGATCGCCGCGTTGTCGATCACGGCCTGTAGGTTCACCGCCTCCTCGCGCACGCCCTGCCCGGACGCGAGCTGCCGGATCTCGTCCGGCCGCAGCGACAGCGCGACGTCGGCCTGGCGCACGGTGGCCCGCTCGACGGACGCGAGCAACCAGCTCCGCGTGTGGGGCGCCATCGCACGCGGCCAGAGGCGCTTGATCGTGTCGACGCCGAGATCGGTGCCACGGATCGCGATCTGCACGCCGTCGTCGCCGGTCACCCGTCCGCGCATGGCGACCTCGCCACGCGTAAAGCCGACGCGGACCTGCTCGAAACCGACGGCCGCCTGCCCGATGTCGATCGTGCCCCGCGCGGTCAACCGCTCGATCGGCTCCGCGCCGATCCCGTCCGGCCCCTGAATGCGCCCGTCGCGTCCGGACAGCTCGAAGTTCCATTGCTCGTTTTGCCCCGAGACCGAGGCGGCAGGCAGGAAATACCCCGACAGGGTGGCCTCGCTCGCTTCGCCGCGGATGGTCGAATCGAGCAGGTCCCAGCGGTTGCCATCGCGCACGTAGCGCAACCGCACCGAGCCGCCCCGGATGTTGATCGCATCGTCGAACAGGCTGCCGACGAGGACGCGCCCCGCGGCCAGCTCGAGATCGAAGGCGGCATCGCGCACCTCGCCCTCGGTGGTCAGGACAGTGCGGATCTCGCCGGCGATCGGCGTCTCGAGGCTATTGAGCAATCCCAGCGCACCGTACAATTCCCCGAGCATGCTCGGCACGAAGCCGTCCACCTGCACGCGCAGCCGAAGCCGGCGGAACTTCTCGGATTCGTCGATCAAGAAGCCCAGTCGCCAGGGGCCCTGCGGCGAAAGGATGCTCCCGGCGCCGAGGATCTCGCTGCGGCGCTGGCGGTGCGCAAGATCGACCGTGTACTCGGGGACAGTGAGGTAGAGTTCGCCCTGGCCGTGGTCGACCATGACCACGGCATCCTCGACGGCGAATTGCGTGAGATAGGAACCGACACCCTCACGGCGCCTGGCGCCAGCCAGGACCTTGGCGAAGGCAGCCGCAAGGCCAATCCTGGACGAAGTGTCCTGCGGCGCGATTTCCACCCGGGATGGCGCGCCTGCATCCTCGGCCAGCGGCACACCATCCGAGCCGGCAACCGGCGCGCCCCCTTCGTTCGCACTCCCATCCGCCGGGCGGACACTGGAACCTTCCTGGCCGAAGCCGATCGCGAGCCCCTCCTCGTCGTCGTAGACGAGAAGCAGGCGTGGGCGGATGAAACTGATCCTCTCGGGCGCCAGCCGACCGGCCAGCAACGCCGCCAGACTGATGTCGACGGACGCGAAAGGCGCACGACCGACCGTGACACCGTTCCCGTCGCGCACCGTGAGGTCGCGCAGGCGGAACTGGATACCACGCCCCTTCTCGCCGTACTGGACGACCGCGTCACCGATATCGAGCGCGATGCCGTCGAGTTCCGCATTGATCGCCCGCTCGATCGGCATCACCAGCGAGGCGAACTGCATCGGGCCCTCGACGAGGCGCATGTGCAGCAGGGCACCGGCACAGGCGAGCGCGAAAAGCATGGTTCCGAGCAACGCCGCCGCCCAGATGAGGGAGTGGCGTGCGGTCCGCCGCAACTGCACCGGATGGAGTCCGCTCGCCGGACGCGACGCGGGCACGCCCGTCAGCGTGACGAGTGCTCTGCCCTTGGTCGTCGGCACGGGCAGTTTGGTTTTCGAACTCGTCCCGCTCAAGCTACGGGGCCCCTCTTAGGGCGCATCGCGCCAAAGATCGATGCAAGGCCGCACCGAGCCGCCAAGCCGCGGGCGTCCAATCCCGACCACCGGCCGACCGCTCCGGAACCGCTGGTGCGCCCCGCTCACCATCGCCTCGAGCAGATGCCGCATGCCGCCCCAGGCCTATGGGCAAGCGTGCGCGATCCGCCGCACTCGTGTACGCGTAGCCGAAGTTGCAACCATAACATGGACGAAAGCGAGGCGGTTTCACGATGATCACGGAAGGCCAGAAGGTTCCAAAGTTCGAAGTGTCGACCGACGATGGTGGCAAGATCAGCTCCAAGAGCCTCGCCGGACGCCCGGCGGTGCTCTATTTCTATCCAAAGGACGATACCAGCGGTTGCACCAAGCAGGCCCTGGCCTTCACTGAACTGGCCGAACGCTTCGCCGCCATCGGTGTTCCCGTAATCGGCATCTCGCCCGATTCGCTCGCCAGCCACGAGAAATTCCGCAAGAAGCACAACCTTGCCGTCGGCCTCGCCAGCGACGAGGACAAGAGCCTTGCCGAGGCATTCGGCGTCTGGGTGGAAAAGAGCATGTACGGCCGCAAGTACATGGGCATCGAGCGCTCCACCTTCCTGATCGACGCCAAGGGCAAGGTCGCCCGCGTCTGGCGCAAGGTGAAGGTACCTGGGCACGCCGAGGAGGTTCTTGCCGCCGCCAGCGAGCTTGCCGGCTGAACAGCCCGCCGGCGCAGCGGAGAAGGGCGGCGCCGGCGCCACAATTCACAGCCTCCGCCTTGGAATGGCCACGACCTGCGAATCAATATGCATGTGGCGCATTCGACACGAGCCAGCAAATGACTCCGCCACCGGATGCGCTATAAGTGATGCAGGCATGCGGATGCCGGCAGCTCATGGACCAAGGGGGACATCGGGCGGTCGAGCGTGCAGGCTCGAAGGTAGCGGAGGTAAGGTGCGTATGTTTACGACCAGAAGGCCTGGGGGGTCCGATCGAGACGCGGCCGCACCAGAGACGCCGGCGCAACGGCCGGTGCCGGAAGCTCAAACCCGCCCTGCGGCGCCGATGCCGCAGCCGGCGAGACAACCCGTGAGTACGACCATGAGGGGTAATAGCGGCATGTCACCATCCATCATCGGGGAGGACCTGACCATCGTCGGCAACACGTCGTCGACCGGTGAGATCCACGTCCAGGGCAAGATCCAGGGCGATATCCATTGCGCCACGCTGATCGTCGGCCCCAGCGCCGAGATCAGCGGCGGAGTCGTTGCCGAGGACGTCACCGTTCAGGGCCGCGTCATGGGCTCGATCCGGGGCGAGCGGGTCAGCCTGCAATCCAGTTCGCACGTCGAGGGCGACGTCTTCCACAAGTCGCTGGCGATCGAGCAGGGCGCCTACTTCGAGGGCAAGTCCCGCCGTTCGGAAAATCCGGTCGCCGAGGCACCGCGTCCCGAGGCGCGTCCGGCCGTGTCCCTCTCGGGCCATGGCAACGGCAGCGGCGGATCGCACGCTCCGAACCTGCCACTGACCGCATCCCTGGCCGCCCGTGCGGCAGAAGGGGATCGCGGCTGACGGCTGAACGACGGTCGTCATCGCGGGCCCCCCTTACGGGGCCCGACCTCGAGACCGAGTGGCCAATCCAGACGACAACCGCGCGAGGCCGCAAGGCCTGCCGCGCGTTTGTCTCTTGGTGCAAGTCGGGATTCCGGCGCGGTCCTGATAGTCGTGCTTCGGACCTTGCGGTCACCGAGGGACGTCAGTCGCGGCGGTCGCCCTGTTCCTCGCCGACCTTTGCGACCGGCTCGAAAGCCGCCGGCCCCGGTTTCAACTCGTCCGCCATGCGAACGTAGTGCCGGTGCAGCGGGCCCCAGACCGAGCCGCGCGCATTCGAAAGGGCCATCACCGAAACCCCCATGGCCAGAGTGCCGAAGGTCAGCGCGAAGAACAGCACGAGCAGAACCGGCGCCACCGCGCCCTCGCCCGGAGCCCGCATCAGATCCGCGAGGCCCGCGACGTTGCCAACGAGCAAACCGGCGCCCGTAAGCGCGCCCGCCAGCAAACCGGTCAGGCAATTGATCAGGAGGTAGCGCACCAGTCGGGGGGCTTGTGCCGGACGCTCGCTGGCGTGCGCCGTGCCCTCCGGTGTCGGCCGGATCGAGGGAACCGAAGTGCGCACCATGAGAGAGCCTCCCAGATGATCCCGAAGCACGGGACATGCGGGCCGGTTGGCCGATGGCGGCGCACTGGCACGCCGCCGCCTCCGCTGGCCCCGGTGCCCGCCTAATCGAGGTCGGCGATGGCCTTTCGGGCGCCGCCGTCGACGCGCTGAGCGAGGGCTGCGGCCAGGAACTCCTCGAGATCGCCATCGAGCACCAGTGAAGGTGCCGTGCTCTCGACCCCGGTGCGCAGGTCCTTCACCAACTGATAGGGCTGCAGCACGTAGGACCGGATCTGATGGCCCCAGCCGATGTCGGTCTTGCTGGCCGCCTGGCTGGCCGCCGCTTCCTCGCGCTTCTGCAATTCGAGCTCGTAGAGGCGGGCGCGCAGCATCGACCATGCGCTCGCACGGTTCTTGTGCTGCGAGCGCTCACTCTGACATTGCACGACGATTCCCGTCGGGATGTGGGTGATGCGCACCGCACTGTCGGTCGTATTGACGTGCTGACCGCCAGCGCCGCTGGCTCGGTAGGTGTCGACGCGGCAATCGCTCTCGTTGATGTCGATCTCGATGGTATCGTCGACCACGGGAAAGACCCAGACGGATGCAAAACTGGTGTGCCGGCGCGCCTGGGAGTCGTACGGCGAAATGCGCACCAGACGGTGCACGCCGGACTCCGTCTTCAGCCAGCCGTAGGCGTTGAGCCCCTTGACCTCGATCGTGGCGGACTTGATCCCGGCCTCCTCGCCCTGGCTCTCCTCGAGGAGATCGACCTTGTAGCCGTTGGCATCGGCCCAACGCGTGTACATGCGCAGCAGCATGCTCGCCCAATCCTGGCTCTCGGTGCCACCGGCCCCCGCATGCACCTCGAGATAACAGGAATTGCCGTCGGCCTCGCCAGAGAGCAGCGCTTCGAGCTGGCGTCGTTTGGCTTCCTTTTCCAGCCGACGCAGACTGACCAGTGCCTCCCCGAAAACCTCCTCGTCGCCCTCTTCCTCGGCCAGTTCGACCAATCCGACGGCATCGTCGAGTTCACGTGAGAGACCCTTGTAGCTGCCGATCGCGTTGTCCAGGTGCTGGCGCTCGCGCATCACCTTCTGGGCTTCCTGGGGTTTGCTCCAGAGGCCCGGATCCTCCGCCAGGCCGTTGAGTTCGTCGAGACGCTTCAGCGCTCGCTCCCAGTCAAAGATGCCTCCTCAGGAGCGCGAGGCACTCCTTGATCTCATCGACGATGGCTTGCGGCTCGGCCCGCATGAGGTTTCTCCAGTAATGACGCCGCGCCAGCGAACAAACTGTCCCGACGTTGGCAAAGCGGCCGATCCGATGACCGGGTTCCGCCCGGGTCATCGGCGCCGCAACGGGTATCGTTAGCCGATATTGCCAGCCCGGCGAAAGACCGAAGAGGCCCGCCACGAGCCCCGCTGAGGGTCGCAACGAATATGCGAACGCCCTCGAGCGGATGCAAGCACCGGCGCTGGCGTCAATAGAGGCCGCGTCCGGCGCCGAAGGACGGCTGTGCCCCCCAGATGCCGCCGACGCCGTTACCACCACCCGAATCGGTCCCGAAGTACTCGTTGTAGGTATCGGCCGGCTCGTCTTCGGGCTTGAAGGCCTCGAGGATCGCATCGGGGTCGGAGGCACTGGTCCTCAGGCCGGTCTTGCGATTGACACGGATCATCTTGACGCCCGGTGGCGAACGGAACGGAATCGCTGGCTGATTGGCCAGGGCAAGCTGCATGAAATCACGGAAGACCGGCGACGAGATCGAACCACCGGTTTCACCCTTGCCCATCGGGCGCGGCGTGTCGAAGCCGATATAGACGCCCACCACGAGGTCGGGCGAGAAGCCGACGAACCAAGCGTCCTTTTCGTCGTTCGTGGTGCCCGTCTTGCCGGCGAGCGGCTTGCCGACGGCTTTCACCCGCTGCCCCGTGCCGCGCTCCACGACGCCCTCCAGCATCAGGGTCATTTGATAGGCGGTGTGTGGGTCGACGATCTGGCGCCGGGCATCGGCCAGCTCGGGTTCGGGCTGATTCGCCCAGCTCTCGAAGTTGCAGTTGCCGCAGGCGCGCCGGTCGTGCCGCCAAACCGTGCGTCCACGACGGTCCTGGATACGGTCGATGAGCGTCGGCTCGATGCGCTTGCCTCCGTTGGCGAGCATGGCGTAGCCGGCGGTCATACGCAAAAGCGTGGTCTCACCGGCGCCGAGCGACATGGAAAGCACGGGAAGCAGGTTGTCGTAGATCCCGAAGCGTCGCGCGTAATCGGTGATGATTGGCATTCCGACGTCACGCGCGAGGCGCACGGTCATGAGGTTGCGCGACAGCTCGATGCCCGTGCGCAACGTGGAGGGGCCACCGAAGTTCCTGGAGTAGTTCTCCGGCTTCCAGTCGTCCTGTCCGTTGCCCTGCTCGATGGTGATCGGAGCATCGAGGATGATCGACGACGGTGTGTACCCATTGTCGAGCGCCGCCGCGTAGACGAACGGCTTGAAGGACGATCCCGGCTGGCGGCGAGCCTGGACGGCCCGGTTGAACTCGTCCTTGTTGCGCTCGAAGGAAAAACCGCCGACGAGCGCGCGCACGCGCCCCGTGTGGGGGTCCATGACGACCATGCCGCCCTGCACTTCGGGGCGCTGCATGAGTTCCCAATTGCCCTGCTGGCCATCGACGGGGCGAACGAAAATGACGTCACCGACCTTGAGCAGCCCGGCGAGCCCCTGAGACTTGGGCGGCTTGGCCCAGGCCGCACTCTGAAGGCGCAACCGGCCAGTGGTGCGATCGGCCATCAAAGCCCCGTTCGGGTCTCTTGTCGGCTCGAGACCGAGTTCCGCCACATCACGGCCGACGTCGAGAACCACGGCGAGCCGCCAAGGGTCGATGTTCTCGGGCGCTTCGACGGCGGCGAGCGTCGCCCCCCAATCCCCCGAAGCATCGATGCTGGCATGCACACCGCGCCAGCCCTGGCGGCGGTCGTACCGAACGAGCCCCTCGACGAGTGCGAGCTTGGCCATCTGCTGGAGGACCGGATCGAGCGCGGTCCTGACCGAAAGACCGCCCCCGTAGAGACCGGCGTCGGTGTAGATGTCGACGAGTTGCTTGCGCACCTCCTCGGCGAAATACTCCGAACCCGGAAGCCAGGTCCCGAGCGGCCGAAAGCTCACGTCGAGCGGATCGGCCGCCGCCTCGTCGTGCTGCTCCTTGGTGATGAACCCGTCCGCCAGCATGCGGCCCAGCACGTAGTTCCGCCGGATGATCGCGGCATCGCGCTTGCGGATCGGATGGTAGTTGTTGGCACCCTTCGGCAAACCGGCCAGGAAGGCCGCCTGCGCAAGGCTCAGGTCGCGCAACTCGCGATTGAAATAATAGAGCCCGGCCGCCGCCACGCCGTGGATCTGCGGCCCGCCCATGTAGATCTCGTTGAGGTAGAGTTCGAGGATGTAGTCCTTGTCGAACGCGTGCTCCATCTTGAGCGCGAGAATGGCTTCCTTGATCTTACGCTCGAAGCTGCGCTCGTTGGTCAGGAGGAAGTTCTTGGCCACCTGCTGCGTGATGGTCGAGGCGCCGGTCAGACGCCCGCCCTTGAACGCGACGGCGACGGCGCGCGCGATGCCCGCCGGATCGATGCCGTTGTGCTCGTAGAAGTTCTTGTCCTCCGCCGACAGGAACGCCTGGCGCACCTGTTCGGGAATGGCGTTGATGGGTACGAAGATGCGTCGCTCGCGGGCATATTCGCCGATCAGGCTGCCATCGCTCGCGTGGATGCGTGTCATCACCGGCGGCTCGTAACGCCGCAGCACTTCGTAGTTCGGCAGGTCCTGCGTGATCTGCCAGAACACGATACCGACAACCGAGGCGGCCGCCACGAAACCGAAGAATCCGACGGTGAACAGGAAGCCGAAGAAGCCGAGCAGGAGGCTCTTGCGCCGCTTCTTTTTCTGTACCTTCGGAGGCAGTATGGCCGGGTTCATGGTCATCGGCTGATTGCGCTCTTTCGTCCTGGAAACACGTGTTCGTCGTGGGCTCGGACCAAGCGGCGTTCCGGTTGGTCCGCTGGCGCCGCAAAGCCGGCGGTCGAGCAAGTCCTGTGCCGTGCCGCCCCGTCACCGAGTGAGACGACTCGATCCTGGCAAACCCATGGCATCCCTGTCGCACGGATGCACCATCGATCAGCCGATATCACAATTGCACGTCGTTCGCGAGACCCGTGCCACGACGGCAGGTAACGGCCAGCCCGCGTGTGAACCAATGCCCGTTCCCTACGACCGGGTGCCCGGCTTCCAATCCGGATTGGACGGGCGAGAGCGACCCACGTCACCCGTCCGCCGCAGGTCGCCACCCTGCCGCCAGTCCCCATGGCGCCCTGCAGCCCATGGAGTCAGAACGGAAAGCGCGCGAATTTCTTGCCGAAGTAGGCGTCGACGGAGCTGGCGATCGCGGCCGAAACGCGCGCCCGCCACTCCGGCGAGAGCAATTCGCTCTCGTCCTTGCGGTTCGTGATGTAGCCGAGTTCGATCAGCACCGCCGGCACCTCGCGGGACTTCAGCACGCGAAACCCGGCCGAGCGGTGCGGCCTCTGATTGAGCGCCGTCTTCCCGTGGAGTTTGCCGAGCACCACCTCGGCGAAGCTGCGGGAGCGGACCTCGGCCTCGCGCCTCGCCAGGTCGAAGAGGATGTCGGCCAGTTCGTCCTGATCTTCCTCGACCTCGACGCCTGCCACCACGTCCGACTTGTTCTCACGCCGCGCGAACTCGTCGGCGAGCGCGTCCGATCCCTTGTCCGAGAGCGTGTAGACGGTTGCCCCCCGCACGCTCTGGGCATAGCGGGCCGGCAGGGAATCGGCGTGAACGGAGATGAAGAGGAGTGCGCCGTTCTCGCGTGCGATCTCGACGCGCCGGCGCAGAGGAATGAAGACGTCGGTGTCGCGGGTTAGCACGATATGATAGTTGGGCCGCTTGGACAGCTCTTCGCGCAACGCCAGTGCGACCGCCAGCAGCACGTCCTTTTCGCGCGTCCCGCTCGCCGACTTCGCCCCGGTATCGATGCCGCCATGACCGGCATCCACAACGATGACATTACGGCCCGCGCGCCGCGCCAGCATGCCGGGGGTCACCTCCACGGGTCGCGGCGCCCGCAGCGAGGCCTCCAGCTTTTCGCGGTCGCGGCGCTTCTGCACCTCGGCATCGAACGACGCCTGATCCGTTGTGACCAGATCGACGACGAGCTGGCGGGCCTCGCCCTCACGCAATTGATCGAGACGTGCCGCCTCGATGCGCACAGGTCCGGTCACGTCGATGACGATGCGCGCCTTGCCGGGCGCAAATAGACCATAGCGGAACGCCGAGACCAAGCCGCTCCCCTTGTTGCCGATCGCGTCCGGGAGTGTGAACTCGACCTCGGGCAGATCGACGATGACGCGGTAGGGGTTGTCGAGCGTGAAGACCTCGAAATCCACTTCCTCGCTGAAATCGATCGAAAAGCGCGTGAGGGTTCCGTCGCTGGTCAGTTTGGCGTTGCGCGATGTGACATCACGGGCGAATGCCCCGCCCACCGTCGACACGAGCATCGCGAGTACCACGCACGTCATCCACGAGGACCAGACCGCGGATGCGGTCGACCAGCCCCGTCCCACCCGCGTGTCCTTCGCCATGCCGCCGACCTCCTCCTCGATCTGCCGTGCGTCCCGACACGGCACCGCCGATGCCCCCACCGCGCCGGACGGCGGCGTTCCTGTGGCTCGCCCAACAAAATGGCATTGTCGCGGTGATGTTCTTAAGCGATTCTTCAACACGAACCGGTTAACCGATGATGGCAGGCGCCGAATCGGCGCTGCCGCGGGCGTGCCGCTTGCAAGGCCGGCGGCGAGCACGTATGACATCGAACGTGGGTTCGGACCGCGCTTGGCGAATGGCACCGTTGCCGCGCGAAGGGTCGGATCGGGCCGGCACATTCGGATTCAAGACGGTACGTCCCGCCGAGCAGGTTTTCGGCGCATGCCCCGAGCCAGATTCCGCTGGAGCCTGCGGTGCGGTTGCGCATCGCCGGCCGGGTGACATTTCGGCGACGATCGTGCCGATGTGAGTGAACGCGGTGGCCGCTCCAACTGCCATCGCCTCCGGGAGACCGGCAGCCCGGCATCGCGCAGGCGGCGCCGATCCGCGAACCCAACACGCCGGCTCTGCGTCGGCAAGAACAGGCGGGGCTCTCCCGCATCGAGAAACAACTTTGGAAACGCCTCGAACCCGCTTCACGGCCGCCATGTCAACCGTTCCGACAAATGTCGGTCGGACGATGGGCGCGACCGCCAGCGATGGCCGACGCCACTCGTGCGTCGCGGCTTTCGCGGTCGGCTCGGTCGGACGGGCGAGGCCTCAATTCGGCGCGATCGGCGCCCCTTCCCCAACTGCTTGCAGCCCACGGATCGGGGCCCATGCCGGTGCGCCAGGGACCGCACAACATGGCCGACAACAACAACAAGATGCTCATCGACGCCGCGCACCCGGAAGAAACCCGGGTGGTCGTACTGCGCGGCGATCGCGTGGAGGAGTTCGACTACGAATCAGCTAGCCGCAAGCCACTTCGCGGCAACATCTTTCTCGCCAAGGTGACGCGCGTCGAGCCGTCCCTCCAGGCGGCGTTCGTGGACTATGGCGGGAACCGCCATGGCTTCCTGGCGTTCAACGAAATCCACCCCGACTACTACCAGATTCCGGTCGCGGACCGGCAGGCGCTGCTGGCCGAAGAGGCCGCCGAGCAACGCGCCGAACGTGATGGGGAAGAGCGCGCCGTCTCACGCCAGGGCGGCGAGCGCCGCAGGAGCGGTGGCGGTTCCGGCCGCGACGACGAGGACGGCCCGAACGTCGCCCGCGCCTCGGACGATGACGACGCCGACGGCGAAGCGGCCTTCGATGCCGATGATAGGAATGGCGACGGCGACCCGGACGAGGGCGACGACGAACTGCGGGCGGACAGCGACGAGGCCGATGGCGAAACGCTCGAGTCGTCATCCGATGACGACGGGGACGCTGCGACCGGCGACGATGCCAATGAAGATGCCGACGAGCCGGCGGACGACGACGCCGACGGCAAGCCCCGCGAAATGCTCGAGAGCAGCGGGCTCGATGACCCGGTGATCAGCGAGGAGCACTCCGGGGACGAAGGCACGACGCTGCAGGAGAATACGGCCAGCACCAGCACGAGCGAGCCCGGGCAGGCCGGCGCGGCCACGGCGAGCGCCTTCCTCGGCTTCTATACGGCGCCGATGCACCCGATGGTGCCGCAGCCGTCCGCTGAAGCCCCGGCGAGCGTGGGCCAGCAGGGCAGCGAAGGTCCGATCGGCGATGCCGACGCAGATGCGGACGGCAACGAGGGATCGCTGGACGTCGATCGCGCAGAAGGTGGAGAGGCCGGCAATGGCGACGGTCTCGGCCGCCGGCACCGGCGCTCGCGCCGCCGCCGCGTGCGCTCGCGCACGGGCGACAATGGCGGCGCAAGGCGCGCCGAAGGCGACCAGCCGGAGGCCGGCAGAGCAGAGGACGACGCGGCCGCGCCCCGCCGTGAGCGCCCCGCGCGAGGCCGTCGGCGCAATGACGACGAGGGCGACGAGGACGCCGACCGCGAGGACCAGATCGAGGACGTCGGCCAGGAGGATGCACTCGAGGAAGTGCCACGGCGCATGCCCAAGCTGCGCCGGCAGTACCGCATCCAGGAAGTCATCCGCCGCCGCCAGATCGTCCTGGTCCAGGTCGTCAAGGAGGAACGCGGCAACAAGGGCGCCGCGCTCACCACCTATCTTTCGCTCGCCGGTCGCTACTGCGTACTGATGCCCAACACGCCGCGGGGCGGCGGCATCTCGCGCAAGATCACCAACCAGGCCGACCGCAAGCGGCTGCGCGAGATCGCCTCCGAACTCGAGGTTCCGGAGGGCATGGGCCTCATCATCCGCACGGCCGGCGCGAGCCGCACGAAGGCGGAACTCAAGCGCGACTACGAATACCTGCTGCGCCTCTGGGAAAACGTCCGCGACCTCACCCTGAAGTCCAACGCTCCCTCGCTGGTCTACGAGGAAGGTAACCTCATCAAGCGCTCGATCCGCGATCTCTATTCCAAGGAGGTCGAGGAGATTATCGTCGCTGGCGAGGACGGCTACCGCGAAGCCAAGGACTTCATGCGCATGCTGACCCCCAGTCATGCCAAGAACGTCAAACTCTACCGCGATCCCGAGCCACTGTTCACCCGCTACAAGATCGAGCGCCAGTTGAACGCCATGTTCAATCCGGTCGTCACCTTGAAGTCGGGCGGTTACATCGTGCTCAACCAGACCGAGGCGCTCGTCTCGGTCGACGTCAACTCCGGCAAGTCCACGCGCGAGCATTCGATCGAGGAGACGGCGCTCGCCACCAACCTCGAGGCGGCCGCCGAAGTCGCGCGTCAACTGCGTCTTCGCGACCTCGCCGGGCTCATCGTGATCGACTTCATCGACATGGAGGAGCGGCGCAACAACCGGCTCGTCGAGCGCCGCTTCAAGGAATGCCTCAAGGACGATCGGGCGCGCATCCAGGTCGGCAAGATCAGCGGATTCGGGCTGCTCGAGATGTCGCGCCAGCGGCTCCGGCCGGGCGTCGTCGAAGGTTCGACGACGCAGTGCCCGCACTGTCTCGGCACGGGCGTGATCCGTTCGGTCGAATCGGTTGCGCTCGCGGTCCTGCGCGGCCTCGAGGAGGCTTTGATCGGCCAGACGCTCTGCGATCTCATCGCGGTCTGCACCGCCGAAGCCTCGCTCTACATCCTCAACCACAAACGCGACTTCATCCGCGAGATCGAGGCCCGCTACGGTGTCTCGATCCTGGTTCAGGCCGACGATCGGTTGCAGGGCGCCAACTTCCGCATCGACCAGATCAAGGGCACCGCGCGTCCCGCACCGGCCCGTGATACCGCCATCAAGATGCACAGCGCCTTCGTCGACGACCTGCCGGAGGACGAAATCGAAGATGAGGCGGAGGAAACCCCGACCAAGCCGGAGGTGCGGACCAGCGGCGAGGACGAGGACGAGGCCGAGGAACGCCGCTCCAAGCGCCGCCGCCGCCGCCGGCGCGGGGGGCGTGACGAGCGGGACGAGGGCAGCGCACTCGAGGCCCGCAAACCCGCCGGCACCGGCAGCCCGCAGGACCGCGAGTTCGAGGCCGAAGCCGATGGCGACGACGAAGAGGACGACAGCGCCAATGGCGGGCTCGAGGAGAGCGAGCGCGGGGATGACGAGACCGCCGGCAACGGTGACGAGGCGCGCAAGCGCTCCCGCCGGCGGGGCAAGCGTGGCGGTCGCAAGAACCGGCGCGGCAACGGTGAGGTGACCGCGGGCGCGGCCCCGGACCGACCGGACGAGTCGGGCTCCGGCGATCGGCCGATCGATGTTCGACCCGACGATGAAGGCGACGCATCGACGGGGGCTCCAGCGACCGGCGAGCGGTTCGATCCCTTCGCCCACGTGTCGGTCATCACGCTGCCGGACGACGAACCGTTGCCGCCCCTCGGCGACGAGGCCGAAGCGGCGGATGCGCCAAAATCCCATGCGCGGACGGCTCCGATCGATCCTGGCGTCGAGAACGCGGGAGATCGCAGCGAGCCGCCGAGCCAGCCGGCCCCCGAGCGTGAGCGAGCGGAGATCGAGGAACCGTCAGCGCAAGCGCGCACCGGCGCGCCGGAGATCGCGAAACCCGCTGCGCCGGAGCCGGCAAAGCCAGCCGCGCCGCAGGAGCCGGATCGCCCGAAGCGCCGAGGGTGGTGGCAGACGGCGCTCGGTCGGGACTGACCCGCGGACCAGCGAGAGGCGGACCGCCGCGGTCCGCCGACCAGCTCCAACCGGCAAGACAGGGACGCTCGTTCCTGCCCTGCCGTCCTTCGGGGCGGGTCTCAGTAGCGCTTCAGAAACGTGACCAGCCTCTCGCTGCCCTCCGTGACCGCATCGCGTGATCCGGCATAGGAGAAGCGTACGAAGCTGCGCCCCCGCGCGGCGTCGAAATCGACGCCGGGCGTGATCGCGATGCCCGCCTCGTGCAGCAACCGCCGGGCGAAGCGGTCGCTGTCGTCGTCGACCTCGGACGTATCGGCATAGAGATAAAAGGCGCCGTCGGCGGGAGCGATGCCGCTCAGTCCAGCCTCGGCCAGCGCGGCCGTCAGAAGCGCCCGGTTGCCAGCATAGAGCGCTCGGTTCGCCTCCAGTTCGTCGCGGGCCGAGAGCGCGCCGAGTGCGGCGAATTGCGAGATCGTCGGCGGCGAGATGAAAAAGTGCTGCTGGAGACGCTCGAAACGGCCAACCGCCTGCCGTGGCACCACCAGCCAGCCGAGCCGCCAGCCGGTCATGGAAAAATACTTCGAGAAGCTGTTGACCACCACCACCCGATCACTGAACGCGAGAGCGCTGCTGGCGGGAGCGTCATAGGTCAGCCCGTGATAGATCTCGTCCGAGATGTAGTCGATCGAGCGTTCCTCGCAGCAGCCGACCAGCGCCTTCAGTTCGTCGGGTCGCAGCATCGTGCCGGTCGGATTGGCCGGCGATGCTACGAGGAGACCGGCAAGGCCCCGGCGATCGGCCTCGCGTGCGAGCATGTCGGGCGACGGGACCCAGCGCTCCTGCGGCCCGATCGAAAGCAGCACCGGCTCGAGGCCGAGCGCGGCGACGATCTGGCGATAGCAGGGATAGCCGGGCGAGGTGAGGGCGACACGCGCCCCCTGATCGAACAGCGCCAGGAAACTCAACAGGAACCCGGCGGACGAGCCTGTCGTCACGACGATCCGCTCGGGCCCCACATCGAGCCCGTACCAGTCGGCATAGAGCCGGGCGATGCCTTCGCGCAGCGCCCCCAGGCCGAGCGCATCCGTATAGCCGATCCGATCGCGCTCCAGAGCCTCTCTCGCGGCCTCGAGAGCGAGCCGCGGCGCCTTGGTGCCGGGCTGGCCGATCTCCATGTGCAGGATGCGCCGGCCCGATGCCTCGAGACGGTTGGCCTCGCGCATCAGCTCCATGACGTGGAACGGCTCGACATCGCCACGCAACGAGAGGGCCCGGATCAATCCGCCATCGACCATGCGTACGTCCTTTCGCTCTCGTCATCCGATGATGCGTGGCGACCCGAAACCCCTGACCGCAAGCCCAATGACCACTCTCACGGGGGCCGTTCGTCGTTCGGTCACCGTATCGCCCAAAATGGGACAATAGTCCTCATCCATCGCGCCGGCGCGACAAGTCGTCGTGCGTCGACCTCGCCCGAATCCGGCGACGACGATTGGAATATGCGGCCAATTCGCCTATGTCTCGTCTGCGAAAGGCGGTCCCATGCTCGAGATGATGCGCAGATATCCCAACGCTCCCGGCCTCTCGGGTGAGCGCCTGCGACGTGACTGGCGAACCGGTGCGCAACGCTTGGCGGTGTTGGCGCTCGCCGTCGTATCGATTGTGCTCGAGAGCGCCTCGGCACAGGCCCAGCGCCTCAGCTTCGTGCGCGATACCGAACTCGAGCAACTGCTCAGCGACTATTCGGCACCGATCTTCCGTGCCGCGGGCCTCGGCGGCGGACGCGTCACGATGCGCATCGTCAAGGACAACAGCTTCAATGCCTTCGTCCTCGACGGCCGCAACGTCTTCATGAATACCGGCACATTGATGCAGTCCGACACGCCGAACGAGGTGATCGGGGTCATCGCGCACGAGGCCGGCCACATCGCGGGCGGCCACCTCGCGGATATCCGCGCCAAGATCAAACGTGATTCGACCCGCCTCATGCTCATGCAGGCCCTGGGCATCGCGGCCATGGCGGCAGGTGCGGCCTCGGGCGACAAGGACATTGGCGAGATCGCGGGCGGCGTCGGCCAGACCATCCTCGGGGCCTCTGGCACGGCGGTGCAGCGCGGCATCCTGACCTATCGCCGGGTCCACGAATCGGCGGCGGATCAGGCAGCGATCTCCTATCTCAATGCTACGCGCCAGTCGGCCCGGGGCATGCTGTCGACCTTCGAGCGCTTCGCGCAGCAGGAACTCTTTTCGGCCCAGCTCCAGGACCCCTATGTGCGCAGCCACCCGATGCCGCAACAGCGCATCGCCCAGCTGCGCAACCTCGCCTCCCGCAGTCCGCATTTCGACGAGCGCGATGCGCCGTCGCTCCAACTGCGCCACGATCTCATGCGGGCCAAGCTCTCCGGCTATCTCGAGCGCCCGCAGACCGTTTTCAATCGCTTTCCCGAGAGCGACAACAGCCTGCCCGCGCAATACGCGCGGGCCATCGCGAGCTTTTTCGGCTCGGGTATCGAGAGCGCGTTGCCTCGCGTGGAGCGGCTCATCGCCGCCAAGCCGGATTACCCCTATTTCCACGAACTCAAAGGCGAACTCCTGCTGCGTAGCGGACGCGCGGCTGAAGCGGTCGGACCGCTGCGCAAGGCGCTCACGCTGGCGGGCGACGGCGATCTCATCCGCATCCGGCTCGCACAGGCGCTGATTTCGATGAACGATCGCTCGGTCGTCGACGAGGCCATAGCCATGCTGCGCAAGGCGCTGACGAGCGAAGAGAATTCGGCGGGCTACCGCCAGCTCGCCACCGCCTACTGGCAAAGCGGGCGGGAGGGCGATGCCTACCTCGCTTCGGCTCAAGCACACTTCTTCGAGGGCAACCTCGGCGAGGCCAAGCGCTTTGCCGAGCGCGCTCAAGCACAATTCCGTCAGGGAACACCAAGTTGGATCAAGGCTGACGACATCATAAAGTTTCAGCGTTAGGAGTGGGATCGGCAAGCGCGTGCCACGTGGCGGCGATCGCCACGCGATCTTTCACCATGTCCGGCCATCCCACCGCTCAGCCGGGCGCGGGCGTGACCAACGCGAAGCTGTTGCGAGGGCGCGACCCCACGCTCTCGTCCGACCAATAGAGCCTCGAGAAAGGGACAACTCAGATGCCTTCAAACGAAAAGAGTACGCAGCCATCGGGTGACTCCTTTGCGCGCGTCCTTATTCCCGTGGCAGCAATGCTCGCGGTCACCGGCGGCCTCGTCGCCCTGACACCGCTCGGCAAGTCCGGAGGACAGACGGCCAACACCGCGACGCTCGCGACTGGCGCGACGACCTCCGCCCCGGCCGCGACCGCCGAGGCCGGCGCTGGCGCCGCGAGCGATGGCACGGACCAGCCGTTGCGTCTTGCGACCATCAACGATGCCCAAAAGAGCGACATCGAGGCGGTCGTGCGCCGCTACCTGCTCGACAACCCCGAAATCCTGCTCGAGATGCAGAACGCGTTCGAATCGAAGATGGAGGCGCGGCGCGAGGAGCAGATGCGGGTGGTCCTGGCCACGCAGAGCGAAACGCTCTTTCGCAGCACCACGGCGCCGACCCTCGGGGCCGTGAAGGGCGACGTGACCGTCGTCGAATTCTTCGATTACAACTGCGGCTTCTGCAAGCGCGCGCTCGATGGCATCGGCAAGCTGATCGAATCGGACAAGAACGTGCGCGTCGTCTTCAAGGAGTTCCCGATCTTCGGCGAGGACAGTGAGGCGGCGGCCCGCGCCGCCCTCGCCGCCGCCAAGCAGGACAAGTATTGGGAAATGCACGCCGCGCTCTACAACAAGCCCGGTCGCGCCAATGCCGCCAAGGCCCTGCAGATCGCCAGCGAGATCGGCCTCGATATGGCGCGCTACAATGCCGACTTGACTTCGGCGGATGTGACCTCCGAGATCCAACGCGTCCAACAGCTCGCCGAGGCCATGGGAATCCGCGGCACTCCGCACTTTTTCGTCGGCGACAAGGTCATCCCAGGAGCGCCCGAGGACCTTTTCGAACAGCTGACCGAGCGTGTTGCAGAGGTGCGTCAATCCGGCGGCTGCAAGGTCTGCTGATCGGGCCACCGGTTGTCGCGCCGCCCTCGCCGTCGCTGCCGGCGGCGAGCGGATGGGCCGATGGGCGCCCGCCGCTGGGCGGACGCCATTCACACGTTGTGCACGACCTTGCACGCACGCGGCGGGATCGACTTGCCAACGCGGCCCCGGTGGCGCACCAGGAAGGCGGAACGGCGACGGGGAGCGGGCCGAGAGGCGATGTCCAAAGACAAACACAAGACCGAGGCAGAGCTGATCCGCGAATTGGCGGAGCTGCTGGGCGAAACCGGGCTCACCGAAATCGAGATCGAGCGGGAGGGGTTTCGCGTTCGCGTTGCCCGAAATGTCCAGGTCCTGGCCCATGCCGGCATGGCGGCCCCGCTCGGGGTGGCGGCAGCGGCGTCGGTGGCAACGCCGGTCAAGACCGGTGAAGGGACTGCGAGCACGGTCGGCGCGGTGCCGAGCCCGATGGTTGGCACCGTCTATCTTGCGCCAGAACCCGGTGCCCCGGCTTTCGTGGCGGTCGGCCAGCAGGTCAGTCAGGGCCAGACGATCCTCATCGTCGAGGCCATGAAGACGATGAACCATATTCCGGCACCCCGGGCCGGGCGAATCACCGCAATCCTGGTGCAGGATGGCCAGCCCGTCGAATACGGCGAGCCTCTTGTCGTGATCGAGTAGCGCAGCGAAGGGCCCGGCGATGTTCGACAAGGTGCTCATCGCGAACCGCGGCGAGATCGCGCTGCGGGTGCAACGCGCCTGCAAGGAACTTGGTGTCCGCACGGTTGCGGTGCACTCGACGGCGGATGCCGACGCCATGCACGTTCGCCTCGCCGACGAGAGCGTGTGCATCGGGCCGCCCTCGGCGAGCGGCAGCTATCTCAACATTCCGTCGTTGGTGGCGGCCTGCGAGATCACCGGCGCGGACGCGGTCCATCCTGGCTACGGCTTTCTATCCGAGAACGCACGCTTTGCCGAAATCCTCGAGGACCACGGCATCACCTTCATCGGCCCGACCTCCGAGCACATCCGGATCATGGGCGACAAGATCGAGGCCAAGGCGACGGCCGAGCGGCTCGGCATTCCGGTGGTGCCGGGCTCGAAGGGTGCGGTGACGAACGAACGCGAGGCGCGCCTCGCCGCGAGTGAAATCGGCTATCCGGTGCTCGTCAAGGCGGCCGCCGGCGGTGGCGGGCGTGGCATGAAGGTCGCCCGCACGGCCAGCGAACTCGCCGTCGCCGTATCGACCGCGCGCAGTGAGGCCAAGGCCGCGTTCGGCGACGATTCCGTCTACCTCGAGAAATACCTCGAAAAGCCGCGTCACATCGAAATCCAGGTGATCGGCGATGGCGAAGGAGCCGGAGTGCACCTCGGCGAGCGCGACTGCTCGCTTCAGCGGCGCCACCAGAAGGTTTGGGAGGAGGCCCTCTCGCCCGCGCTCAACGATCATGAACGCCGCCGGATCGGCAACACCGTCGCAACGGCGATCGGGGAACTCGGCTATCGCGGAGTGGGCACGGTCGAATTCCTCTATGAGAACGGATCGTTTTATTTCATCGAGATGAATACCCGTCTCCAGGTCGAGCACCCGGTGACCGAGATGATCACCGGGCTCGACCTCGTGATCGAGCAACTGCGCATCGCGGCCGGCGGCGGCCTCAGCTTCCGTCAGGAGGATGTCACCTTCGCCGGCCACGCCATCGAATGCCGGATCAACGCCGAGAACCCGCGCACCTTCGCCCCCTCACCGGGCAAGATCTCCTATTTCCATCCGCCGGGCGGGCTCGGCGTGCGGGTCGACTCGGGCGTCTATCAGGGCTATTCGATCCCACCCTACTACGACAGCCTGATCGGCAAGCTGATCGTGCACGGCAAGAACCGCAACGAGTGCCTCATGCGCCTCAAGCGCGCGCTCGGCGAGTTCGTGATCGACGGCATCGAAACCACGATCCCGCTGTTCAACCGCCTCATCCGCGAACCGGACATCGCCAACGGCGTCTATGATATCCATTGGCTGGAGAAGTATCTGGCCGGGCAGGAGGCGCCCAGCGATTAACGGCGCCACGCCGACCGTTGCAATGGGGATCCGCCCACTTGAGCGCGAAGAACGACATCCTCCTCGACATCACGCCCCGCCTCGTCCTCGACCTCTACAAGCGCGGCATCTTTCCGATGGCCGAGAGCGCGGACGATCCGAATCTGCTCTGGATCGAGCCGCGTTACCGGGGCGTCCTGTTCCTCGAAGAGTTGCATGTGCCGCGCCGGTTGCGGCGGACCGTTCGCCAGGACCGATTCACGGTGCGCGTCGACCGGGACTTCGCGAGCACGATCGATGGTTGCGCCGGCGGCGGGCTCGAGCGTCCGACGACATGGATCAATACCGCCATCCGCCAACTCTTCGGCGAACTCTTCAAGCTCGGCAATTGCCATACGGTCGAGGTCTACCTCGAGGACCGGCTCGTCGGCGGGCTCTACGGCGTCTCGCTCGGCGGCGTGTTCTTCGGCGAAAGCATGTTCTCGGTCGAGCGCGATGCCAGCAAGGTCGCCTTCGTCCACCTCGTCGCGCGACTCGTGGCCGGTGGCTACACGCTGCTCGACACCCAGTTCATCACCGAGCACCTCATGCAATTCGGCGTGCGCGAAGTCCCGCGCCAGCGGTTCATGGGATTTCTCGAAAGCGCAGTGGCGCGTGACGACAGCGACTTCCTGCGCCTACCGGGAGCAACCGACGGCGAGACGGTGCTCGCGATCGTCGATGCCTACGCGGCCACGCGCGCGCGACTGCTTGCCAAGCCGTCCCGTCCGGCCACGCCGGACACGTCAGCGTAAGGTGCGTCGCCGGCGCGGCGTCGCCTGATCGGCGCTGCTCTCGGCATCCTCGATGCTCTCACCGGGGAACGACTTGCGCACCGGAAGTGGCATGCCTTCCTCGCTCTTGACGGCGAGAAGCGTCTCCCGTGGCCGGTTGTCGGCGACCGGCTGGAATTGCGTCGCGCAGCCCGTGAGCCAGACATCGAACACGGAGTGCTCGACCCCGTTGATGCCGGGACTTTCGGCGAACATCCAGCCCGCGAAGATCCGCTCCTCGGTCTTGTCGAGCTTGATCTCGTCGACCTCGACGAACGAGGTCGTATTCGGCGGCTCGGTCGGCTCACGCGTGTAACAGACCCGCGGTGTGATCTTGAGGGCACCGAACTCCGCCGTCTGGTCGATCGGGATTTCGAGGCGCGAGATACGGGCCGTGACCTTGTCGAGTGCCGAGAATACGGCGATGGGGTTCTGCTGGCGGCCGGCGACGAGCTCGCCATCGGGGGCGAGGATCACCACTGCCCCGAATGTGGCCACCCATGGCCAATGGCGCATCGCTCTCGTCATGACCATCAACCCCGCGGCTCGATGCGAACGGTATGGCGAGGCTTGCACACCCGTCGCCTCGCGCCACGCGTGACCGTTCCGGAGCGGCTCCCCGCCCGTTGGGGATGCTTCGTTCGCGTCATATTGTCCAGTGTCTCGTGGCATCCGCCTGGCATGCGTTCACACACCATGACCCGCGAATGCGAACCAGCGACGCCGAGCCTGCATTCGACGACACGAAATGGGCGCCAATCGGGCCACCACGCCCCAGCGGTTCAGATGCGTCGGGCGGACACCCGGATTCGCATGTAGTCGGCCGTCCAACGTCCCTCACGGTCGCGCAGCGACGGCGCCAGCAGCGCTTCGACGATGGCGAGAGCCTCTTGGCGATGGGGCCCGTCGAACTGATCGAAGAACGGCTTCCTGAAGGTTCCGAGCCAGCCCTCGAGGCCAGTCGGGAGTGGTGTCGGCCGGGCAAAGAGCCCACAGCGCTCGACAGCGAAACCGGCCGCCTCGAGCATCGCGGTGTATTCGGCGGGGGTCGGAAAGAACCAGGGCCCCGCCAGCGTCTCATCCCCGCCGAGAAGCCGTGCGGCGGCCCGCATCGCGGTCACGATGGCCGCGACGTTGCCGTGACCACCGAATTCGGCGACGAAGCGCCCGCCGGGCTTCAAGGCCGCGTGGATCTCGCGAACGGCGTCCTCGGGTGGCAGCACCCAGTGCAACACGGCGTTGGAAAAGACCGCTTCGAACTCGGCGTCGAATCCGAGGGCACGCGCGTCGCGATGAAGAACCCGCAGGCCGCGGGCCTCGGCCGCCGCCAGTAACTCCCGGCTAGCGTCGACACCGACGACATCGGCGCCACTCAGCACGAGCCGCTCGGTCAGCGCGCCATCGCCGCAACCGAGGTCGAGGATGCGCTCTCCGGGCTTGGCCTCGAGCCAAGCGAGCACGCCCTCCGTAAGGTCGGCGACGAAGCGCCCGTTCGCGGCGTAGCCCTCGGCCGACCAGGTCTGGCCGCCCGCCTGGTGAAAGAGGCCCGCCTTGCCGGCGCTTGCCTGCCGATCCACCGCTCCCTTGCGATCCTGCCCCGACGCCGTCATGCCAACTCCCTTCCCGCGCCCCTTGCCACGGCTATGCGAGCCGCGACGATGGGGCTCGACGACGCGGCCCTACTCCGGCTTCCAGGCCCGGTAGCCCGGGGCGGCGGGCTCGGCCGGTGCCTCGTCACCGAGGATACTGCCGCGCGGCCGGTAGGCCTGTGGCGTGCCCGTGAGGTTCGGGCGGTGCGGCTTTTCCCAGCGCCGCGGCTTGACGTCTTCTTCCGTCGGCGGCGTGTCGACGGTGTGGTGCAGCCAGCCGTGCCATTCGGGCGGTACGAGCGAGGCTTCGGCGATATCCTTGTAGATCACCCAGCGGCGCGGCTTGCCGAGGGGGCCGACGCCGCGGCGCTGGCGGTAGTAGCGATTGCCGAGATCATCCTCGCCGACGAACTCGCCGTTGCGTGCGGTCTGCAATCGAAGTGCCACGGTGTTGCCCGTCCACCACGCGAACAATTCGCGAAAAACCCCCATCGGTCCCTCCTGGCAATCTTCGGTGGCTTTCTATCGCACCGTGGGCGTGGACCTGTCCATACGACCCGCGAGAGAGGTGCCTACAAGGCCAAAAGGCGGATTCGTGGGCACAAACGACGGCGAGCGCCGATCGAGTTGGAGCAACCACTGGCCAGGGCTCCAGCTGCCCGCCGGCCTTGTCCACACGCCGTCAACACGATATCCCAAAGCTCGAATTGCACGCCCAACACCTAGTGGTTGCGCCACCAACGCATACTAGATGTAGTTTCCGGTGCTATCGCGGCCCATCGAATCGCGATACCTTGAATTCGTCACCGGATGGCCACCATGCCTGCACCCATCCGGCGATCCCCGACCCTGGAGGAACACCTCTGGAGGTCTTCCATCTCCGAACTGCTGCGTACCAGCAGGCAAGCGTCTGTCGCTGTTTGCTCACCCGTGTACCCAGCCCCGGGGTCTCATCGACCCCGGGGCCATGTTCTGGTCAGTTGCGTCGCGTCCGCCCCCGGCAGGGCCCGGGAACTCAAAAAACAAGCACACCTGAAACAGGCCCTGCGCGCGAGGGACAGAATGAGCGCGCCTGGCAGCACGGGGGACGTCAGACATGCGCTTTACGCGGCTGTTCACGAAAGCAGGCCAGTCGGCCTATGCCGACATTCGTTTCCGCAAGGCGACGAGCGAGATCAAGAATCCCGACGGCTCCGTCGTCTTCCAGCTCAAGGACTTCGACGTCCCGGCGCACTGGAGCCAGGTGGCAACCGACATCCTCGCGCAGAAGTACTTCCGCAAAGCGGGTGTGCCCGCGCGCCTCAAGCGGGTCGAAGAGACTTCGGTTCCTTCCTGGCTCTGGCGCAGCGTGCCCGACGAGAACGCACTCTCCATCCTGCCGACCAGCGCACGGCGTACCGGCGAGACGGATTCCCGCCAGGTCTTCGACCGGTTGGCCGGCACCTGGACCTATTGGGGCTGGAAGGGAGGTTATTTCTCGAGCGAGGAGGACGCGCAAGCCTTCTTCGACGAGAACCGCTACATGCTGGCCATGCAGATGGTCGCTCCGAACAGCCCGCAGTGGTTCAACACCGGGCTGCACTGGGCCTATGGCATCGACGGTCCGAGCCAGGGGCACTTCTACGTCGACCACGCGACCGGCGAACTCACCCGCTCGGCGAGCGCCTATGAGCATCCCCAGCCGCACGCCTGCTTCATCCAGTCCGTGAACGACGACCTCGTCAACGAGAACGGCATCATGGACCTTTGGATGCGCGAGGCGCGGCTGTTCAAATACGGCTCGGGCACCGGCTCGAACTTCTCGAGCCTGCGCGGCGTCAACGAGTCTCTCGGCGGCGGCGGAAAATCATCCGGATTGATGAGCTTCCTCAAGATCGGCGATCGCGCGGCCGGCGCCATCAAATCGGGCGGCACGACACGTCGCGCGGCCAAGATGGTGGTGGTGGACGTCGACCATCCCGACATCGAGGAGTACATCTCCTGGAAGGTGAAGGAGGAACAGAAGGTCGCGGCGCTGGTCGCGGGCTCGCGGGCCTGTGCCGACCACCTCAAGGCGGTGCTGCGCGCCTGCGTCAACTGCGAGGCCGACGGCGAAGACTGCTTCGACCCCGCCAAGAACCCGGCACTCAAGCGCGAGATCCGCGCCGCGCGCAAGGCGCACGTGCCGGACGGCTACGTCCAGCGCGTCATCCAGTTCGCGCGCCAGGGCTTCACCGACATCACCTTCGAGACCTACGATACGGACTGGGACAGCGAGGCCTACCTCACCGTCTCCGGCCAGAATTCCAACAACTCGGTGAGGGTCACCGACGAGTTCCTCGCGGCGGTCGAGGGGGACGGCAAATGGGAGCTGACGGCACGCACCACGGGCAAGGTCGTCAAGTCGCTCAGCGCGCGCGCGCTCTGGGACCAGATCAGCTATGCGGCCTGGGCTTGCGCCGATCCGGGCATCCAGTTCCACACGACGATCAACGACTGGCACACCTGCCCCAAGTCGGGTCCGATCCGCGCCTCGAACCCGTGCTCGGAGTACATGTTCCTCGACGACACGGCCTGCAATCTCGCTTCGCTCAACCTGATGCGTTTCCGGGATGAAAAGAAGGCCTTCGACATCGCCAGCTTCGAGCATGCGGTGCGGATCTGGACGTGCGTGCTCGAAATCTCGGTGACGATGGCGCAGTTTCCCTCCCGCCAGATCGCCGAGCTGAGCTACCGATACCGGACCCTCGGGCTCGGCTACGCCAACATCGGTGGGCTGCTGATGGCCTCGGGCATTCCCTACGACTCGCCCGAGGGGCGTGCGCTCGCCGGCGCCATCACCGCGCTCATGACCGGCGTCGCCTATACGACGTCGGCCGAGATGGCCGGCGAGCTCGGAGCCTTCCCCGGTTATGGCGAGAATGCCGCCGACATGCTCCGCGTCATCCGCAACCACCGCCATGCGGCTTACGGGCACGAGGAGGGTTACGAGCGCCTCAACACCAGACCCGTGCCGCTCGATCAGGCAAACTGCCCGGAGCGCGGTCTCGTCGCCGCCGCCTGCCGGGCGTGGGATCGGGCCATCGAACTCGGTCAGGAGAACGGCTACCGCAACGCCCAGACGACCGTGATCGCCCCGACGGGCACGATCGGTCTCGTCATGGACTGCGACACGACGGGCATCGAACCGGACTTCGCGCTGGTGAAGTTCAAGAAGCTCGCGGGCGGAGGCTATTTCAAGATCATCAACCAGGCGGTGCCGGAGGCACTCGCCCGGCTCGGCTACGGTGAAGAGCAAATCCGCCGCATGATCGATTACGCGGTCGGCAGCGGCAGCCTCGAGAATGCCCCGGGCGTCAACCACAAGGCCCTGCGCGCCAAGGGCTTCACCGATGCCGCTATTGCCGCCGTCGAAGGCACACTGGTCTCGGCGTTCGACATCAAGTTCGCCTTCAACCGCTGGACCCTGGGCGATGCCTTCTGCATTGAAACCCTCGGCATCGAGGAGGAGCGCCTCGGCGCGCGCGATTTCGATCTCCTCGCCGAGATCGGTTTCACGAAGAAGGAAATCGCCGCCGCGAACGCGCATTGCTGCGGCACCATGACGCTCGAAGGCGCACCGGGCCTGAAGTCCGAACATCTCGCGGTGTTCGATTGCGCCAATCCCTGTGGGCGCACGGGCAAGCGTTTCCTCTCCGTCGAGAGCCACATCCGCATGATGGCCGCGGCTCAGCCGTTCATCTCCGGCGCCATCTCCAAGACCATCAACATGCCGACTTCGGCAACCGTCGAGGACTGCAAGAACGCTTATCTTCTGTCCTGGCAGCTCGGGATCAAGGCCAACGCGCTCTACCGCGACGGCTCGAAACTGTCGCAGCCGCTCTCCTCGGCGCTCATCGCCGATGACCAGGACGACGAGGAGGAGATGCTGGAGCGTCTGGCGAGCGATCAGCCGGCCATGCTGCGCGCGAGCCTTGCCGCCGAGCGGATCGTCGAGCGGGTCATCGAGCGCGTGCGAGAAAAGGCCTCGCGCGAGAAGATGCCGGACCGCCGCAAGGGCTACACGCAGAAGGCCACCGTCGGCGGTCACAAGGTCTATCTGCGCACCGGGGAGTACGAGGACGGGCGGATCGGGGAAATCTTCATCGACATGCACAAGGAAGGCGCCGCCTTCCGCTCGCTGATGAACAACTTCGCCATCGCGATCAGCCTCGGCCTGCAGTACGGCGTACCGCTGGAGGAGTACGTCGACGCGTTCACCTTCACGCGCTTCGAACCGGCCGGGCTCGTGCAGGGCAACGAGACGATAAAGAACGCGACGTCCATCCTCGACTATATCTTCCGCGAACTGGCCGTCTCCTACCTCGGCCGCAGCGACCTTGCGCATGTCGAGCCGAGCGAACTCGGCAGCACCGTGCTCGGTGGCGAGGGCCCCGAGGACGAGCGTGTCGCGCCAGCCGTGCAGGCCGACCGCCTGGTTTCGCGCGGCCTCATGAGGGGCTCGCTCGGCAATCGGCTCGTGGTCATCACGGGTGAGACGGAGCAAGTGACGACGGCCGTCATTCCGGGCGGCCACGGATCGGCCGCGGCGGTCTCCTCGACGACGCGTTCGGTGTCCGTCACCAAGGAGGTCGCTCGCCACACGGGCTCGCACGACCACGGCGGTGGCACATTCACCCTCGGGGCCACAGCTCTCGCCATCGAGAGCGACGCCGAACGCCGGGCGGCCGCTCGGGTGCGCGGCTACGAGGGCGAAAACTGTCGCGAGTGCGGCAACTTCACGCTGGTGCGCAACGGCACCTGCCTCAAGTGCGACACCTGCGGCACCACCACGGGCTGCAGCTGATCATTGTCCGGCGGCGCCGCAGGGCGCCGCCGGCCCGCCATCGCGTACCCGGGGACACGGAAGGTTGCACATGTTCGGCAGGCACAAGGATCTGGAAGTCGCGGTCAACGTACTCCTCGATCATCTCGATTCCATCCGCGACATCGCCGACGCCATGCGCGAGACCGGAGCGGATTTTGCCGCACTCGCCGACGATGTGACGACGGGCGACATTCTCGGCCGCCTCTCCGCCATCCGCTCCTTCACCAACGACGTGCGCGGTCTCGAGATGTGCCTCATGGCCAAGGTGCGCCAGGCCCGCCACTGGGCGGCGCGCCTCGAACGGCTCGACCGCACCTGCCCCGCCACGGCCGGCCTCTTCGTTGCCGGCACCGCCTCACTCAACGACGCGATGGTCGCACTTGGCCAGCGCGAAGCCGAGATGTTCGATGACGGCGATCAGGTGCTTCCCTATCTCATCGACCGTGCCCTGGTGCCGGCCGACACGCTGAGCCTCGACGACGAAACCTCGATCTCGGCAACCGACGACCTGTTGGTTGCCGGCTGGGTGACCCTCGGCGATCTCGACCGGCTCGCCGAGGCGTTCACCGTCGCGCTCGAAGCGCATTATGCGTTCGTCGCATCGCTCGAGACCGCGACCTCGTCGAACCTTCCGACACCACATCGCCCGCCCGAAGTCACCGTCGCCCAACCGGCCGTGCGGCCATCGCAGTCGGTTGCCGCGCGACCCAAAGAAGCGGGCTCCGGTGCCGTCGACGCAACCGCCTCGCCACCGCCGCCGGTCCGGCGCCACGACGACGCCCGGAACGATGGTGCCCGTTGGGCATCCGAGAGCCAATTCATCGAGCATATGCTCGAGCTGACGGGGCCGAAACGGTCGACACAACCGGCCGCCGTCGGGAATGCCCGAGACGACGAGGAGACGATTCTCGAACTCGAGCGTCGTGTGGCTGGTGCAGATGGTTCACAAGGCGCACCGGCCGAACGATCCGGGGCGGATGAAGACGCCATCTCCACCGGACCGAACGCGGATGCCGAGCCGGCCTCGAAAGCCGCGACGCTCGACACCGCAACGGCCGAGAGCAGCGCCGATGCGACCCCCGAAATCGCAGCCGACACGGCGGACGAGGAGGAGCCGATCGATGCCGACTCACTCGCCGAACCGATCGATGCGGCCTCGCTGGCGGCGCCACTCGATGCTGCCTCGCTCGCGCACGGGATTTTCGGCCGCCTGAAGCGTGCCGCCGCCGGCTCGCTTTCCGAACGCCTCGCCGACACCACCACGACGAAAACCTAGTGTCGCATCACGGACGCTTGGCTCACGATCGCCGAAAGGTGATCTGCCAAGCGTCCGCGAAACTCCAGGATCGGGCGCGGCGCGCGCCGATCAGCCGCGATCGAAGCGCTTGAACTTGATGCGGTGCGGCTCGACGGCGGCATCGCCGAGGCGCCGCTTCTTGTCTTCCTCGTAGGCTTCGAAATTCCCTTCGAACCACTCGACATGGCTGTCGCCCTCGAAGGCGAGGATGTGGGTCGCGAGGCGATCGAGGAAGAAGCGGTCGTGGCTGATCACGACCACGCATCCGGGAAAGGTTTCGAGCGCGGTCTCCAGCGCCGAAAGCGTCTCGACGTCGAGGTCGTTGGTCGGCTCGTCGAGGAGCAGGAGATTGCCTCCCTCCTTGAGCATCTTGGCGAGGTGGACGCGGTTGCGCTCACCGCCCGAGAGCTGGCCGACCTTCTTTTGCTGGTCACCACCCTTGAAGTTGAACCAGCCGACGTAAGCGCGCGACGGCACCTCCTTCTTGCCCAGCATGATCTGGTCGAGGCCGCCGGAGATCTCCTCCCAGACGGTCTTCTTGGGATCGAGCGCGTCGCGGCTCTGGTCGACGTACCCGAGCTTGACCGTCTCGCCGAGGCGGATGGCGCCCGCGTCGGGCTTTTCCTGGCCGGTGATCATGCGAAAAAGCGTCGTCTTGCCCGCGCCGTTCGGCCCGATCACGCCGACGATGCCGCCCGGCGGCAGGCGGAACGAAAGATTGTCGATCAGCAATTCGTCGCCGAAGCCTTTCGACAACCCCTCGGCCTCGAGGACCACGCCACCGAGCCGGGGGCCTGCGGGGATTTGAATCTGCGCGAAGCGAACCTCCTCGCGCTCGGCCGTGTCGCGCAACTCCTCGTAGGCGCGAATGCGCGCCTTGGATTTCGCCTGCCGGGCCTTCGGGGATGCGCGGATCCACTCCAACTCGCGCTCGAGCGCCTTCTTGCGACCTTCCTCGGCGCGCCCCTCGACCTCCATGCGCTTGGACTTCTGCTCGAGCCAGGAGGAATAGTTCCCCTTGTAGGGCACCCCCTGGCCGCGATCCAGCTCGAGCGTCCAGGCGGTGATGTTGTCGAGGAAATAGCGGTCGTGCGTGACGAGGATGACGCAGCCCGGATAGTCGACGAGGAAACGCTCGAGCCAGGCGACCGTCTCGGCGTCGAGGTGGTTGGTCGGCTCGTCGAGGAGCAGCACGTCGGGGCGCGAGAGCAAGAGCCGGCAGAGCGCCACGCGCCGCCGCTCGCCGCCCGAAAGCTTGCTGACGTCGGCATCGCCGGGCGGGCAGCGCAAAGCATCCATCGCCTGCTCGACCTGGGCATCGAGGTCCCAGAGGTTGCCGGCATCGATCGCGTCCTGCAGGCGCGCCATCTCCTCGGCCGTCTCGTCGGAGTAGTCCATGGCCAGCTCGTTGTAGCGGTCGAGCATGGCCTTCTTGGCCGCCACCCCCTCCATCACGTTGCCGAGCACGTCCTTGCTGGCATCGAGCGGAGGCTCCTGCGAGAGATAGCCGAGCGTGACGCCGTCCGCCGCCCAGGCCTCGCCGACGAACTCCTTGTCGAGGCCGGACATGATCTTGAGCAGCGTCGACTTGCCGGAGCCGTTGACGCCGACGACGCCGATCTTGGCGCCGGGCAGGAACGAGAGGCGGATGTCCTTCAGGACCTGCTTGCCGCCGGGGTAGGTCTTGGAGACCCGATCCATGTGGTAGACGTACTGGGGTGTGGCCATGGAAGGCTCCTTGAGGGCACGATGTGCTGCCCGCTCATTTGGGGATGCGCGGTTCTAGCGGAAGGGGCCGGGCGGGCGCAATCGCAACCGCGACTTGGCCGACCCCGATGCGCGTGGTATCCGGGTTGCAGCTCCCATGCGAGGCCCACGGGCCGCTCCCACGCCACCGTCGACGCCGGGGCGAGGGGCGGTGGCCTCCGACCGAACCGGCAAGCGACCCGAGGTGCAATTCGAATGACCGGCAAGGACGAGATACCGATCGGCGACGACGACCTCGACCAGCTCGTCGGACAGCTCCAGTCCGAGGAAGAGGCGGCGCGCAAGTCACGGCTCGGCTCGATCGAGAGCCTGCGCCAGTGGCTTCTGGAGACGGGCTCACTCAGCCATATCGCTCAGTCGACCAATTTTGCCCAGTATGCACCGGCCCTTCTGCAGATGTTGCAGCGGCTCCTCGGGGTCTGAGCGGCCGCCGGAACGTCTGTTCGCACGTCGCCAGCCGTCACCGCGCACCTGGAAAAGGATGTCCCGATGACCATTCCCCCTCGAGACGACCCCGAACCGAGTGTCATGGTGGTGGGGGACGGCCCGAACGAGGTGCCGCTGACCGACGAGGAGTTGCAGGCCCTCACACAAGGTCTCAGCGCCGGCCTCGGCGAGGACGATGCGGCACAACTGCTGGCCCAACTCGGGCTCGAGGAAGAGGCCGGGAGCGCGGCGACCGCCAGCGCCATGGAGAGCCTCGGGGTCTGGGCGGCCGGCCAGCCGGCCTTGCGCGAACTCTTCATGGTCGAGCGGATCGCCGACATCATCCCGGCGATCGTCAGCTTCTTTCGCGCCATGCTGCACCGGCCCGCGCGCGGTGAGGGCGACGACGAAAGCGGCCCGGCCGGCGCCGAGGAGGGCCGCGAGCCGTGAGCGCCCGCAAACCTCCCGCGAATGACCCCGCCGCCCTCTCACCCGAGGTGCTCGATCCCGTCGTTCGCGCGATCGAGGCCGAGTATCAGCGCAAGCCACCGACGCTCGCCGTCATCGGCCTATCGGGCGTCGGTAAATCGTCCATCATCAACGCCATGTTCGGCACCAAGCGCGATACGTCGGCAACGACGCGCGGCACCTCGCGCTTTCACAAGCGCAACTTCGAAATCGTGCAGGCCTTCGACCTCGAGAGCGCCCGCGTCGAGGCAACGCGCATCGGCTGCGTCATGCGGCTGATCGATGCGCCAGGACTCGGCGAGGATGTCGGGCTCGACGACAACTACCTGGCGCGCTACCGGCGTCATCTGCCGGAGGCGGACGTGGCGCTCTGGGTGCTGGCGGCGCGCAACCGGGCCCTCGCGCTCGACCAGCAGTATCTCGAGCGCCTCAAGGACGTGCTGCCCAACCTCGTCATCGGCATCAACCAGGTCGATCTCGTCGAGCCGCTCGGCTGGAACGAGGCGATCAACATGCCCTCCAAGGTCCAGGCCGGCCACATCGCCGAGATCGTCGCCGACCGGCGGGCAAAGCTCGGGGCGGTCCTCGGCTCGGAGCCGCCGACGGTCGCCTTCAGCGCGCTGCGGTTCTTCAACCTGCAGCAGCTTTTCGCCACCTGCCTCGAGGCCGCACCCGCGAACCGGCGCTGGATGTTCGAACTGCTCAAATCGTTCTCGACCCGCGACTGGCTGGCCCAGGCCAAGGGCCTCACCGACACCCAGCGTCAGCAGCTCGCCGCCCGCTACATCACCAGCGACGGCAAGCTCGACCTCGACGACCTCGCCGGCCTCACGCGCAGCTGAGACGGGCGCGGGCTCTCGACATCACGCATCCCGGAAAAGACGGCCCCGTCGCCGCGCGGCGCCCGTTCTCCACAGCTTACGCCACGGCCGCCATCGACACGGGCGCGCTTCCCCCGGTTCATCGGGGGAAGCGCGCGGTCTCGATTCGCGCGCGACGAGGGGGCCACATGCAGAGTGCCATGGAGGGGCAAGAACCGCCGTCGCACCGGCGCGCGAATCTCGGCGATCGGCTGTCGCGTGCCGCATTTCTGCTCCTCGCGCTCCTTGCGGCTGCATTCCCTGCGGACCGGCTCGCGGCCGCCTCCCCGGGACCGGCACCGGATGGTGTGACCCCGAGCGTCGTCGCCCGCTTCGAGGTTGCGGCCGGCACCTCCCGACTTTCGGACCTGCGCCTCAAGGATGGCCGCGACTATTTCGTCCTCATCCAGCGCATGCCACCGTTGCGCCTCGACCTTTCCAGCCTCGAGGCCGCACGCCGCACGTTCAACGAAACCGACGCGCTCAAGGGCAACCTCGGCCATGCCATGGTCGGCTGGCGCTGCGGCGGGCGCGACGGGCTCGTCTCGCAATACGGCGAGACACAGTTGCAGGGCGCACGCATGCTGCTTTCGGGCTGGGGGTTGACGACCTTGCTCAGCACCTTCACCGACGGCTACCTGCGCGGCTTCGACTATCTGGAGAGCATCATCGCGCGCAAGGGTTTCGAGGTGAAGGCGCAGGTCCTCGCCATCGAGATCGGTCCCGGCGAATGCGCCGCGCTCCAGGCCGCGCTCGAGCGCTACATGACGGACCCCCGCCAGCCCGCGCGGCGCTTTTCGATGATTCTCTCCCCGCTCGGCTTCGAAGGCGGCGGCTGCCTCACCTTCGCGGTCGCGCTCGGCCACTGGTCGGGCGTCCTCGCCGGCCTCTGGTCCGCACTCGAACGCGAGTTGCCGATCCACGCCGGCCCCTTCGGCAACCCGGGCGCGCCGCCCGATCTCGTCGAGCCGTTCGCGCCGGCAACCGCGCTCGCCCCGCAATTTGTCCCCCTCGCCGAGGTCTACGACGAGCCCTGGCAGCGTGGGCCCGCGCTCGGACACGTGCGCATCATGGACCCCGAACTGATCTATGCGGCGATCGCCGCTGTGCGCGAGGCGGCGGGGGGGCCCAATGCGTTCGACGTATCCCGCGCGCTCCCCGCTAGCGACCCCGGCCCGCGCGCCGCCAGAGCCGCCGCCCGGCGCTGGCTCGAAAACCTCGGGCCCCGCACCCTCTCGACCCGGCAAGCCCCCTGGGCCTCCATCGTACTCGTGGAACGGCCATAGCGGCTCGCGCGGGCCAGCAAGGAAGGCATCGTCCCCCGTCCGCCCCGGAGAGCGTAGCGGCATCACGCGGCGTTTGGAGCCTCCCCCTCCGCCTCGCCCTTCCCCCCGCGCCGGCGCTCGAGTTCGAGGCCGACCTCGGCGATCGCCTCGATCGCCGGCACCAGCCGCTCGCCGAGATCGTTGAGCGCATATTCCACCGAGGGCGGCGAGGTCGGCATGACGCGCCGCTCGATGACGCCGTGCGCTTCGAGATCGCGCAGGCGCTGCGTCAGCACCTTCGGCGAGATGCCCGGAATGTCCGCCTTGAGCTCGCTGAAGCGGCGCGGCCCACCGCGCAGGTTCCAAATGACGTTCGGCGCCCAGGCCCCGCCGATGATCGACATGCAGCCGAGCAGCGGACAGCCGCCGGGCGGGGCGGGACTGCGATTGCGGCGCATTTTCAATGCCATGGGCCTCTCCTCGAAGGCTGCCCGGCTCGCTGGCGCGGCGCTCTCACCGGTGAGGAACCAGGTTTCCGGCCGGAAACACGATTTCGCGATATCATCATGAAACCAGGTTTACAAGAGTGACCCCGCCCCCTAGATGGGCCGCGTCGAGACACCCAGCCATGGAGACGTTCCCGTGAAGCTCTATTACTCCCCCGGTGCCTGCTCGCTCGCCAGCCACATCGCGCTCGCCGAGGTCGGCGCAAAGTACACCATCGAGAAGGTCAACACCAAGACCAAGGAGATCGCCTCGGGCGGCGACTTCTGGAAGGTCAACCCGAACGGCTACGTGCCGGCACTCGAGATCGCCGGCGGCGAGGTGCTGACCGAGGGCCCCGCCATCCTCACCTACATCGCCGAGACGCACCCGGCGGCCAAGCTCGTACCGGCAACGCCGCTCGAGCGGGCCCGTCACAATTCCCTCCTCAACTTCGTCGGCTCGGAACTGCACAAGGCGTTCAGCCCGTTCTTTTCCGACAAGCCCGAGGGCGCGGCGCGCGAAAAGGCGCTCGCCAAGCTCAAGGCGCGGATGGGCCACATCGAGCGCCAGCTCGCGGACGGACGCACGTATCTGACCGGCAGCCAGTTCACCGTCGCCGACGCCTACGCGTTCGTGGTTGCCAAGTGGTCGCGCTTCATCGATCTTTCCCTCGATGAATGGCCGCACGTGAAGGCCTTCGTCGATCGCGTCGCGGCGCGCCCGGCGGTGCAGCAGGCGATGCGCGAGGAAGGCCTCCTCTGAGGCCGGCGGACAGGAACGGGGCGGACGGCCGCGCGGCGTGCGCGGCCGCACCCTCGAAGGGGAGGACGGATGATGACGACCAGCGAAACGGCGGCCGACGCTGCCGCCATCATCGCGCAGATGCAGCGCTATTTCGACGGCCTCTATCACAGCGACACGGGCCGGCTCGCAGCGGTGTTCCATCCCCGCGCCCGCTACGTGACGGCGAGCGGCGCCGACCTTGTCGACATCGGCATGGACGAATATTTCCCGATCGTCGATGCCCGCCCGGCGCCCGCGAGCCGCGGCGAGCCGCGCCGTGATGCCATCGAGCAGATCGCCTTCGCTGGACCCGTCACGGCGCACGTCAGGGCGCGCTGCGCCATCGCCGAGCGGCGCTTCACCGACCTCCTCACCTTCATCAAGGTGGACGGCGAGTGGCGGATCATTTCCAAGGTCTTCCACTACGACATCGCGGCGTGATCGCAGCCCGCCAGCCGGCGTCAGGGAGGACCCGATGACCCCGACCAACGTCAACGCCGATTTTTCCGCCCGCGCCGTCGTGCACGGCGGGATCGCGCCCTGGATCGCCTCGCCGATGCCCGGCGTCGAGCGCAAGCTGCTCGACCGGATCGGCGGGGAGGTGGCACGGGCGACCTCCATCGTGCGCTATGCCCCGGGCAGCCATTTCTCGCCCCATACGCACGACGGTGGGGAGGAATTCCTCGTCCTCGACGGCGTGTTCACGGACGAGCACGGCGACTACCCGGCCGGCAGCTACGTGCGCAACCCGCCGACGACGCGGCACACACCCGGCTCGGCGGCCGGCTGCACGATCCTCGTCAAGCTCTGGCAGTTCGATCCGGACGACCGGGTCTCCCTCCGGCTCGATACCGCCACACTCCCCCTCGCGGCCCATCCCGATGCACCGGGCGTCTCCTCCCGGCTCCTCTACCGCGACGAGCGCGAGGAGGTGCGCATCGAGGCCTGGGAGCCGGGTGCCAGGGTGCACCGCCAGATCGAGGGCGGGCTCGAGGTGTTCTGCCTTGCGGGCGGCTTTGCGCAAGGGGGTGACGGTTTCGTTCCCTGGTCGTGGCTGCGCCTGCCGGTCGGGGCCGTGCTCGAAGCCGAGGCGGGACCGGCCGGCTGCCGGCTCTGGACCAAGGAAGGGCATTTGCGCCACGTCGCGGCCCCGCCGGGCGCCTGATCGAAACGAGCCACGCTCGGCGCCGGAGGTTCGAGCGCCCAGCCCACGGCCCGGCGGCGCCGTGCGCATCAAATCGTTCGGCCGGCCCCCGCAGCCCCGCCGACGAGACCGAGGCGCTCACCGGAATAGACGTTGCGCGCGAGCGGCTCCCACCAGTCGCGGCGCTCGAGATACCAGGCGACGGTCTTGGCGATGCCGCTCTCGAAATCCTCGCGCGCCCGCCAGCCGAGTTCGCCCTCGAGCTTGCTCGCATCGATCGCGTAGCGGTGGTCGTGGCCGGGCCGGTCGGTGACATACTTGATGAGGCGCACGTGCGGGGCGCCCTCGGGCCGCGCCTCGTCCATCAGCGCACAGATGCGCTCGACGACCTCGAGGTTGGTGCGCTCGTTGCGCCCGCCGACGTTGTATTTCTCACCCGGCCGCCCCTTGGCGAGGATGAGATGCAGGGCCCGGGCGTGATCCTCGACATAGAGCCAGTCCCGCACGTTCGAGCCGTCGCCGTAGACCGGAAGAGGCTGACCCGACAGGGCCTTGAGGATCATCAGCGGAATGAGCTTCTCGGGGAAATGGTAGGGACCGTAATTGTTGGAGCAGTTGGAGACGATGACGGGCAGGCCATGCGTGCGGTGGGCCGCGAGCGCCAGGTGGTCGGCGGCGGCCTTCGAGGCGGAGTACGGCGATGAGGGAGCGTACGGCGTCTCCTCGGTGAAGAGCCCGCTGGTCCCGAGCGAGCCATAGACCTCGTCGGTCGAGACCTGGAGGAAGCGGAAGCCGGCGCGCTCTCCTTCGCCGAGTCCCTGCCAGTAGCCGCGAGCGGCCTCGAGGAGGCGGTGCGTGCCGACGATGTTGGTCTCGATGAAGACGTCCGCGCCGGTGATCGAGCGGTCGACGTGGCTCTCGGCGGCAAGGTTCATGATGCCGGTCGGGCGGAACTCGGCGATGGCACGCACCATGGCGGGCTTGTCGGCGATGTCGGCCTCGAGGAAGCGATAGCGCGGGCTCGCGGCGATGGGCGCGAGGGAGGCGAGGTTGGCGGCGTAGGTCAACTTGTCGATGTTGAGGACGCTGGCGTCGGTCTCGGCGATGAGATGACGGCAGAGGGCCGAGCCGATGAAGCCGGCGCCGCCGGTGACGATGATGCGCTGCATGGGTCCCTCTCGCTGCGGGGGTCGATGGTGGTGCCGCTTCGGGCGGCGGGCGCGCCGCTGGTTGGTCGAGACCTACACCAACCCCGTTGGAGCAAGGTTAAGCCGCCGACCGATCCCTGTTCAACGGCCTTTCTGGCCGGACCGGCGGGCGTCGTCCCGGAACGACTGCCTCGAGGCGGTTTTGGGTGCCCTCAACGTATGTTGAGGACGTGCCAAGGATAGCCGAGTTCGCCGCAGCGGTGGCTCGAGAAACCGCTCTGGAAGCTCGCGACGTTTCGCCTCTTGTCGCTGATCTGTCGTTCGATGGAGGCGAGTTGTCGGTCGATGCGCTCGATGTTCCGGCGATGTCCTTGCGCCTGCGACATCGCCCGCGCGATATCCTGCTGGGTGCGCACACTGTCACGGATACCCTCAGAGATCGTCACGGCCAAGTCGCCCCGCTCGCCGGCCCGGCGTGCCCGTCCCCGCCCCCCGACGATGCTGACGAACCCATCGAGCATATCGCGAAGGCGCGCCGCGATACCCTCGGCCTTGTCTAGTCTTGCGACTTCGTCCGCCCGTCGGTCCGACAGTTCTCGCTCGGTTGCTCGCAATGCTCCGAGTTCCTCTCCGAGTGCCTCCAATTCGCTCGTGATGCGCCGACAAGCGACCTCGCGTTCCATTGACTTTCTCCGACACCCGACACATTTCGTAGGCTTAGTGTCGGATGGTTTCGTCGCCGGGGAATAACATCTTGCGGACAACCGGTCTCAGTGCTGGCACGATAAGAACAGGGGCGGTGTCGATCCGTCTGGCCATAGTGGCGCTCGCCCTGTCGTGCCTTGCTGCACCGGCATCGGCGTCCGACAATCTGGAACTGGCGCTCGAGTTCTCGCGCTCGCGGGTGCCGCCGATGCCGATCGAAAGCTACCGCCCTCCGGAAGAATTGTTCACCGCCGCTCAGCTCGCGCGCTATCGCGCTTTCCTGGCGGATGGGAATTGCGCGAAGGCCAGCATCTATCTCGATGCCGCAAGTGGCATACTCGATGCCGATGGTGTGACACTTCTGGTTTCGGACGAGTTCGCGCGCACCTTCTCGTCGACCGTTGTTCCGCGCGCCTATCCGCAGGTGACCCTCTGCTGGCAACTTCGCTGGCTCGAGGAAACTCGTATTCCGCTCACCGCCAAGGGGCAGGAGCCGCCAAGGTTCTCGCAACGCGCGGACCTGCCGATGGCTCCCTACAACTGGTTCGAGGATTTGGAGATCAAACAGAGAAACCACAGCCTCGGAAAAATCTTCTGGTTGGCCCTGATGGGACATGCGCCGGCTCAGATCGTGTTGGCGGAGTTTTCCGAGAAGGGAGAAATGCTGCAACTGACGCCGCGCTTTGCCTATTTCCTTCTTGCGAGCGCAGCCGGGACGTCGCCGAACGATCCGCGCGTCGCGCCGATGCTTGACCGCGCGGCGGCAAGGATCGAGGGTGCCGAACGCAGCACAATCGATGCCCGGGTAGTTGCCGGCCGTCCATGGGACGAACGCGAGCGCATGCTGGTGGATTAGGGTCCGACCACCGCACGGCAGGGCGGCGCGGATGGTTCCGATCGACGCGCCGAGGAGGTCGCTGCCAAGGTCTTACACCGACAGGATTTGGACGGTGACCGGCGGGCGCGCCGCTAGTTGGTCGAGACGTACACCAACCCCGTTGGAGCAAGGTTAAGCCGCCGGCCGATCCCTGTTCAACGGCCTTTCCAGACGGGTGGGCGCTTGCCGAGGAACGCCTCGATCCCTCCGCGGAAGTCCTCGCTCATGTAGCAGAGGGTAACGAGGTCGCTGTCGTCGACGCGCGGGCCCGCCCGGCGCAGACGCGCGAGCGCCTCGCGGGTCGCGCGCATGGTGAGGGGAGCATGGCCGGCGAGCCTTCGGGCAAGGGCGGCGGTCGCCGCCTCGAGGTCCCCCACATCCGCCAGGACGTCCGAGACGAGACCGATGGAACGCGCCTCTTCGGCCTCGATCAGGCGGGCCGTGAGCACGAGGTCACGCACGCGTGCCTCGCCAAGGAGCGCAACGAGGCGGGCGAGGGTGGCGGCCGACAGGCAGTTGCCCAGCGTGCGGGCTATGGGAAAGCCGAAACGCATGTCAGCGGTTGCAAGGCGCAGATCGCAGCAGGCCGCGATCGCCGCCCCGCCCCCGGTGCAGGCCCCCGCGATCGCCGCGATCGTGGGAACGGGACACGCTTCGATCTGGCCGAGCACGCGCTCGATCGAGGCCTCGTAGGCGTGTGCATCCGCGGGGCTCTCGAAAACGCGGAACTGGCCCATGTCGGTGCCGGCAGCGAACGCCTTGCCTCCGGCGCCGGTGATGACGACGGCCTTGACGGAGCCATCCGATGGCTGGCCCGCGAGTAACGCCCCGAGACGCTCGTACATGGCGAAGGTGAGGGCGTTGCGCGCGTGTGGCCGGTTGAGCACGACGCGCAAGATGCCATCCTCATGTCCAACCAGAAGCTCGTCGCCCGCATCGGTTTCCATGGTTCCTTGCACTCCAGCGCCTCGTTGCGGAAAATTGTCCGTGCGCCCGCGACCCCTGCCAGCCAAACGACGGGTGAACGATCGCTCCGTTCGCACTTGCCATAGGCGAGGTGCGCCCCAACGTCAAAAGAGGCCCTCGCGAGGTCGTGCCGGCCGGCGCGTTCGGCACGAGAGGTCGGACGAAACCGGCGGCCCGCATGCCAGCCATGCGGGAAATTGCGCGCAAGCCCCGCGCACACCCTTGCCAGGGGGTGGCCGTCCGGCGTTACGTGGCGGACATCTCGGTTCGCGACCTGTCGGCCGGACCGGGAGGCGTTCGGCGCGGCCCCTTTTCGGCAACACGGACGAAATAGAGCGAGATCCAATGTTGGAGTGCGGATCATGACCGAGATGCAGTCGTTGCCCGAGCCCTCACCCACCTTTGGCGAGGTCGCGGCCTTCGTCCTCCAACGCCAGAGCAACGCCTTTCCTCCAGAAGTCATCGCCTTCGCCAGGTTGCTGATGCTCGACCTTCTCGGCGTCGCCGCGGCAGCGAGCGGCATGGATGCCGGGCGCATCGCGCGCGAGCATGCCGCGCGCCACTGGTCGGCGGGAGCGGGCGCGCCGGGCGCGCGCATGATCTTCGACGGGCGCCGCGTCTCGCTGCCGGGCGCGGCATTCGCGATCGCCACGCAGATCGACAACCTCGACGCGCACGACGGATGGCAACCCTCCAAGGGACATGGCGGTGCCGCGCTGCTGCCGGCGCTCGTTGCCTTCGCCGAGGCGGAAAAGGCGGTCTCCGGACCCGACGCACTCGCCGCCTTCATCATCGGCTACGAGGTCGCCTATCGCTCCGCCTGGGCGCTCCATGCCACCACCACCTGCTATCACACGTCCGGGGCCTGGAATGCGCTCGGCTGCACGGCGATCGGGGCGCGCCTGCGCTCCATGCCCGCCGATGTTTTCCGTCACGCCCTCGGCATCGCGGAGTATCACGCGCCGCGAAGCCAGATGATGCGCGAGGTCGCCAACCCGAGCATGCTGCACGACGGCACGGGCTGGGGAGCGCCGACGGGCGTCTATGCCACGCTCATCGCCGAGGACGGCTTCACGGGCGCGCCGGCGGCGACGGTCGAATTCGACGACGCGCGCTTTGCCTGGGGGAGCCTTGGCGAGGACTGGCTGACGAACAAGCAGTACATCAAGCCCTATCCGACCTGCCGCTGGACACATGCCCCGATCGATGCGGTGCTCGCGATGCGCGCCGCGCACAAATTGACCAGCCGGGACGTGGCGGCCATCGAAATCACCTCGTTCCAGTACGCCATCGACCTCGCCATGGGCGTACCCGCATCTTCGCCGGTAGCGCAGTATTCGCTCGCCTGGCCCGTGGCCGCCGCGCTCGTGCGCGGGCATGTCACGGTCGACGAGATCATCGAGGGCTCGTTCGGCGATCCAGAGATCGGTCGGCTGACACGCGCGACACGGGGCATCGTCGATCCGGTGATCGAGCGCACCTATCCCGAACGCCGGTTGGCACGGGTGACGCTGGTGCTGACGGACGGCACCCGGCTCGAAAGCGGCGAGCGGGAGGCCTCCGGTGGACCGCTGCCGCTGCCGAGCGAGGCCGAGGTGCGCGACAAGTTCAAGCGCTTCGCCGGTCCGGTGTTGGGCGAGGCGCGGACGGCGCGGATCGAGGAGATGGTGCTCGGGCTCGCGACCGCACGTAGTGACTTCAAGGCGTTGATCGACGAACTCGCGGCGCCCGGCAAGCACTGACCGGGCGCTTTGCGCAAAGGCGGTGCCCGCAATCGGCGGCCCGCGCGGCCAACCCCGTGGAAAGGATCATCACGATGACCGTGCAGGACGAGCAGAGGCGGGGCCGCCGGCCGCGCGTGGGCTCACCGAGGGCCCGGAACGAGACGGTGCAGCGCCTTCCTCAGCTCGCGTGGCGACAGCCCGAGAACCCCTATCCGGCGCTCGAGATTCTTTCGGCCGACCAGCTCGAAGCCATCCACCTCGCCTCCCTGCGCATCCTCGAGGAACTCGGCATCGAATTGCTGAGCCCTGCCGCCCGCGCTCTCTTCAAGCAGGCCGGTGCCGAAGTCGACGAGGCGAACGCCATCGTGCGCGTCGACCGGGGACTGATCGAGAAGGCCATCTCGAGCGCGCCGCGATCGTTCACCCTGACCGGGCGCGACCCGGCCAAGAGCCTCGTCATCGGCGGCAACAGGATGGCCTTCGGGCTCGTCGCCGGTCCACCGGCAGTGCACGACCTGGTGCGCGGCCGGCGCAGCGGAAACCTGGAGGATTATTCCAATTTCATCCGTCTCGCGCACTATTTCAATGCCATCCACATCATCGGCAACCAGGTCTGCGCGCCGATCGAGCTTCCGGCCAACAACCGCCACCTCGACACCTACAACGCCAACCTGACCTGGAGCGACCTTTCGTTCCATTGCACCTCGATCGGGCGCGGGCGGGCGCGCGACGGGATCGAAATGATGGCGATCGCGCGCGGCATGACGCTCGAGGAGATGGCCGCGAGCCCCGGCGTCACCACGATCATCTCGGTCAATTCGCCGCGCCGTTTCGACGACAGCATGGCGGATGGCCTCATGGAGATGAGCGCGGCCGGCCAGTCGGTGTGCGTCACGCCCTTCACCGTCATGGGCGCGATGACGCCAGTGACGCTGGCCGGTGCGCTCGCGCAGCAGAACGCGGAAACCCTCTTCGGCATCGCCCTCATTCAGTTGACACGCCCCGGCGCCCCCTCGATCTACGGCGGCTACACCTCGAACGTCGACATGCGCACGGGCGCGCCTGCCTTCGGAACGCCGGAAAATGCCAAGGCGATCGTCGCCAGCGGCCAACTCGCGCGGCGCTACGGCCTGCCCTACCGCGCATCGCCGACGAACGCCTCGAATGCCGCCGACACCCAGTCCGTCTACGAAACCGAAATGGCGCTCTGGGCGAGCGTCATGGGACACGTCAACCTGCACTATCACGCCGCCGGCTGGCTCGAGGGCGGGCTGACGGCCTCCTATGAAAAGCTCGTGCTCGACGTCGAGATGATCCAGCACATGATGGCCTTCCTCGAGCCCATCGTGGTCGACGAGGACACGCTCGCCTTCGAGGCGATCAAGGAAGTGCCGACGGGCGGCCATTTCTTCGGCACCCGCCAGACGATGGCGCGGTATGAGACCGCCTTCTACCGGCCGCTCGTCTCGAAATGGCAGAACTACGAGTCCTGGCAGGCGGAAGGCGGAGCCGAGGCCACCCAGCGCGCGACGGCGATCTGGCAGCAAGCGCTGAGGGAATACGAGGCCCCCGCCATGGACCCCGCCCGACGCGAGGCCCTCGATGCCTATATCGCACGTCGCAAGGAGGAAATCGGCAGCGGCGAGCCGTGAGCCGGCGCCCGCCCCGACCGCTGCCACAGGGCCATCCGAGAATGCTACCTCGAGGATCACCCGACCTCGGCCTAACCGCAACGCAGCCGTTCGAAACGCGGACGGAAAACTGGAGAGTACGGAATGAAAACCCATGCCCAGGCAGTGGTCATCGGAGGCGGCCTCATCGGCTGCAGCATCGCCTACCACCTCACCAAACTCGGCTGGCGTGACGTGGTGCTGCTCGAGCGCTCGGAACTGACCTCTGGCTCGACCTGGCACGCGGCCGCGAACCTGCACGGACTTCACGACAACAGCAACGTCACGCGGCTGCAGTACTACACCATGAAGCTCTACAAGCAGCTCGAAGCCGAGACCGGCCAGGGCTGCGGCGTCTTCCAGCCCGGCGCCATCTATGTCGCGCGCACCAAGGAGCGCGTGCACCAGCTCCGCATCCAGGCCGCCAAGGCGCGCTATTTCGGCTTCGGTTTCCACGAGATCACCGTCGCCGAGGCCAAGGAGATGCATCCGCTCGTCAATTTCGACGGCATCGGCTGCGTCATGCTGGAAGTCGACGGCGGCAACGTCGACCCGTCCGGCGTCACCCATGCCTATGCGCAGGGCGCGCGCATGAATGGGGCGGAAATTCACCGCTTCACGCCGGTGACGGCGACCACTCAGCGCGCCGACGGCGGCTGGGACGTCACCACGACCAAGGGCGTCATCCATGCCGACGTGGTGGTCAACGCGGCCGGCCTCTGGGCGCGCGAGGTCGCCAAGCTCGCGGGCTTCGAATTGCCGCTGATGACGATGGAGCACCAGTATTTCGTCACCGAGACGATCCCCGAGATCGCCGCGATGGGGCGCCGGCTGCCGAACGTCTCGGACCGTGACGGAGAGTATTATCTCCGCCAGGAAGGGCTCGGCCTCCTTTGCGGGGCCTATGAGAAGGATGGCCGCTTCTGGGCCGAGGAGGGCACACCGCTCGACTTCGGCCACGAACTCTTTCCAGACGATCTCGACCGCATCAGCGACAACGTGATGCGGGCCTGCGAGAGGGTGCCGGCGCTCGCGACGGCCGGCATCAAGCGCGTCATCAACGGACCGATGATCTGGTCGCCGGATTCGGCCGCGCTGTTCGGGCCGGTCCCGGAACTCAGGAACTACTACTGCTGCAACGGCATCATCCCGGGCTTCAGCCAGTCCGGTGGACTCGGCATGCTGCTCGCCCAGTGGATCATCCAGGGCGAACCGGAGATGGATCTCTTTCCCTGGGACCTCGCACGCTACGGGACGTGGGCGAGCAAGCCCTTCGCCAAGGCCCGCGCCTTCGACTGCTACACGCACCGCTTCAAGATCCACTTTCCCTACGAGGAACGCGAGGCGGGCCGACCGGTGCGCACGCGCCCGGCCTACGAACTGCAGAAGTCGATGGGTGCCGTCTTCGGCCTCAACTATGGCTGGGAGCATCCGCTCTGGTTCGCGCCCGAGGGCATGGAACCGGTCGAGACCTATGGCTTCGAGCGCCAGAACTGGTTCGAGCCCGTGCGTCAGGAGTGCCTCGCGCTGCGCGGCGGCGTCGGCATCATCGATACCTCCAACTTCGCGAAGTACGAGGTCGAGGGACCGGGAGCCGCAGCCTGGCTCGACCGCGTCGTCGCCAACAAGGTGCCGACCGGCGTCGGGCGCACGTGCCTCACGCCCCTCCTCGGCCTGCGAGGTGGCATCGCCGGCGACTTCACGGTGACCAAGCTCGGCGAGGACCATTTCATGATGATCGGCTCGGGCATGGCCGAGCGATATCATAAGCGCTTCTTCGACATGATCGAGCGGCCCGCCGGGGTCGAGTTCACGTCGCGCACCGTCGATTGGGTCGGCGTGAACGTCGCCGGCCCGCGCTCGCGCGAGTTGCTGCAGCGCCTGACCAATGCCGATCTCTCCAACGACGGCTTTCCCTTCATGCAGTCGCGCCGGATCACGGTGGCGGGCGTCGAGGCTATTGCGCTGCGTGTTTCGTTCACTGGCGATCTCGGCTGGGAACTCTACGTGCCGCAGGAACAGCAGACGACGCTTTACGGCGCGCTGCTCGAGGCCGGGCGCGATCTCGGCGCCAAACCGGTCGGCGGACGGGCCCTGCTCTCGCTCCGTGTCGAAAAGGGCTACGGAAGCTGGGGGCGGGAGTATTCGCCGGAGTACTGGCCGCAGGAGGTCGGTCTCGACCGGCTCGTCAAGCTCGAGAAGCCCGAATTCCTCGGTCGCGAGGCCTACCTGGATCTCAAGGACAAACCGGCGCGCGAGAAGCTCGTCGTGCTCGAGGTCGCGGCCACGACGGCGGATGCGGTCGGCGGTGAACCCGTGTTCGCCAAGGACGGGACCGCGATCGGGCGCATCACCTCCGGCGCCTACGGCTATCACGTCGGCAAGTCGCTGGCGCTGGCCTTCATCAAGAGCGAGCACGTGCGGCCGGGCGCGCACTTCGATGCCGCCATCATCGGTGTCCCGCACGATGCGCGCCTGCTCGATGGGCCCGCGTTCGACCCGACCGGAGCGCGTCTGCGCGCCTGAATGGCGGACCCTGGCACGGCTCCAACGAGCACACTGCCGTCACCCTCTTGGGGCGAGGACGCCAGCCGTCAGGTTGGCGTCCGTCAATGGCCGCACAATCTTGCTGCAAAACTGCCTCAGGTTCACCAAGAAACTCTTCGTGAACGCTCAACAACTTGATTCGGCGTCTAAAACCTCCATTAATCACGGTGAGCTAGATAAGGCGCTCCTCGTCTTGCCGCCGGAACCTGCGGAGTGTGATCGTGAAGCCATTGAAATACAGTCATTCTGTTTGGAGCAGCAGCGCCCCGCGCGAACGACTCGCCGTCGTCGTCGCGGCCGTTCTGGCCTTGGGCACTGTGACAATTGCGTCGGCACCGGCCGAAGCCGCCAAGAAACGCACCGGGACGACGAGTGCGTCGGCGCCGGTGAAGCTGGCACTCGCGCCTTTGCCCAACCGGGTCAGCCGTCCGGAAGCGAACGAGCGCGATCCGGTCCTCGTCGTGATCTCGATTTCCGAGCAGCGGCTGGCGGTCTATCGCGGCGGCGTGCAGATCGCGACGTCGCGGGTCTCGACCGGACGAAAGGGCTTTGCGACCCCGACCGGCATTTTCAGCATCCTGCAGAAGCGCCCGCAGCACTACTCGAACATCTACCGTGGCGCCTCGATGCCGTTCATGCAGCGGGTCACCTGGTCGGGCGTCGCGATGCACGCCGGCAACCTGCCCGGATATCCCGCCTCGCACGGCTGCATCCGGCTGCCCTATGCCTTCTCCAAGCAGCTCTTCGGCATGACCAGCATGAACGGTCACGTCGTGATCACGCGCCAAGGGCTCGCGAGCGTCAAGCCGCACAACCTCACGGGCGTCGAGGTCTTCAATCCGTCCTCGCTGGAGGCAATCGCGAGCAACGATCAACCCGGCGAGTCGACCTCGGGTGAAGTCGTGCTGACCAGCGCCCAAGGCGTGGCCTCGACCGACATCGCCAAGGCAACGGGTGAAACGCCCGAGGCGGGCATGGCCTCGTTCGGCGACATCGAGATGATGTTCGACCGCGCGGACCGGCTGGAGAGCTATTCGGACAAGCCGTTGCGCATTCTCGTGACGCGGCGCGGCATCACCAATCGCAACAGTGAAGTCCAGGAGATGCTCACCGAGGCCGGCTTCGACACCGGTGGCATCGACGGCGCACTCGGCAAGAAGTCTGTGGCGGCCATCAAGGACTTCGAAACGGCGCACGCCATGCCGGTCACCGGCACGGTCAGCGATCAGCTGGTTGCCAAGTTGCGCGAGGTGACGCGGCGCCCGGCTCCCGCCAACGCCCACATTATCGTCCGTCAGGGCTACAAGAACATCCTCGACGTACCGGTGACGATCAAGGATTGGGACAAGCCCCTCGGCACGCACCTCTATCTGTCCATGCATTTCTCGAGCGGCCAGCAGTCTGCACGCTGGACGGCCCTGAGCACCGACCCGACGACCGATTTCGGCTCGAGGACAGCGAGTTCCCCGGCCGAAGCCCTCGATCGGATCGATATGCCCGAGTTCGTGCGCAACTTCATCGCCGACCGGATGCATCCCGGCTCGTCGCTGATCATCGCCGACAACGGGCACAGCTACGACACCAGCAAGTTCACGGACTTCATCGTCCGCACGCGCTGAACGGAGCCCTAACTTCCGAGCATCGAGGCCCCCGGACGGCAACGTCCCGGGGGCCTTCGTTTTTTCCGAACTCCGTCCCGCACACGTCACCATTTGGCACGGGACTGATTTTCCGCCAGCGCGCGACCATGCGTCAGGCACTTGGCGATGACGGTGGAGACCCCTTACAGTCTTGCGTCCGGCCCGAACCGTCGGCCAGCCGGCCCACCCTCTCTCGGGGCTCCCGCAACATCGAGGCTTCCATGTCCGTCAACCCGTCTTCGCCACACGCCCTGCCGCGCCGCGATCTCATCGGCTACGGCCCCAACCCGCCCCAGGCCCGCTGGCCGAACGGAGCCCGGATCGCCATCAACTTCTGCATCAACTACGAGGAGGGCGGCGAACTCTGCGTGCTCGCCGGCGACGACCGCTCGGAGGTGCGCCTTTCCGACGTCGCGGTCGAGACGCGCATCGGGCGGCGCGATCTCAACATCGAGTCGAGCTACGAATACGGCTCGCGCGTCGGTTACTGGCGCATCATCAAGGCTTTCACCTCGCGCGGGCTGCCGGCGACGGTCAACCTCGTCGGGCTTGCCGGGGAGGCCAATCCCCATGCCCTCGAAGCGATGGTGGAAGCCGGCTTCGACCTCCAGCCGCACGGCTGGCGCTGGATCGACTACGACACGGTGCCGGAAGACCAGGAGCGCGAGATGATCGCCCGCTCGATCGAGCAGGTGGTCCGCCTCACGGGCGAAAAACCGCTCGGCTATTATGCGGGCCTGCCCTCCATGAATACCCGCCGGATCGTCGCCGAGCACGACTGCTTCCTCTACGACAGCGACGTCTACAACGACGATCTGCCGCATTGGAACAACGACTTCGGCCGGCCGATCCTGCTCATCCCCTATTCCCTCGACACCAATGACAGCCGCTTCGGGCGTGGCGAGCGCTGCTATCAGGTGGCCGAGGAGTTCTTCACCTACCTGCAGGACAGCTTCGACGTGCTCTACGACGAGGGCGAGGAGGCCCCCCGCATGATGACCATCGGGTTGCATGCGCGCCTGCTCGGGCGCCCGGGGCGCATCGTCGCGCTGCACCGCATCCTCGACTACATGATGGCACACGACGACGTCTGGATCACGCGGCGGTGCGACATCGCGCGCCATTGGGCGGCGGAGCATCCCTTCACGGGTGCTTGACGCCTTTCCCGCAAGGCAGGCAGGAGTGCGATGACGAGAACGGTGTCGATGTTGGGAAATCTGACGATGCGAGCGGTGCTGGGCGCTGGCCTCCCGCTCACGGCAATGATCCTTTACGCTGGAGCGGCGCAGGCAAGTGGCAGCGTCACCTTCCAGGAGGTCGCGCGACTCATCGCCAAGAACCCGGCGCTCGAGCGCGAGGTGCGCCAGCACATCGAAGCAACGCAGCTTGGTTACGAGGCGATCGTGTGCGACGGGACCCGGCTCGGGCGGCACTGGGTACATCTAGGAGGTCGGCGCATCGCACCCTACACCTGCACGCTCGGGGATCGGTTGCTGAACCTGGAGGCCGATGCGGTCTATGTCGACGCCGCCGGCACCGTGCTCGATGACCCGGGCGAGCGGCCGGCCCGCGCCGTGGTTGTCGAGGAATACAATCCGCGCGGCGCTTGGGCGCCCCGCTGACAGGGCCAACCGGATCGTCCGCCCCGGGAAAAGCGGCTGGCGGCACGACCGAGGCCAGCCCAGGAGAACCGGCCAAGGTCAGGATCGCGGCATGCCAAGGCGCGGCCCTGACCGCCCTGGCTGGTGCCACGCATCGCCTCTGTGTTTCCGGCAGCGAGAGCGGCGGGCGGGCAATTCCAACGCCCAGAGGCGCCGGAGTGCCCGCCTGGTTCCGCTCCCGAGGCGGCGCGTCCCATTCCCATGGGGCAGCGGTCGGGCGTTCCCGCTCCTACTCGGCCGCCTCGGCATAATCCTCCAGCGGCGGGCACGAGCAGACGAGGTGCCGGTCGCCATAGACGTTGTCGACCCGGTTGACGGGCGACCAGTACTTGTCGACGCGGAAGGCGCCGGGCGGAAAGCACGCCGCCTCGCGCGTATAGGGCCGGCCCCACTCGCCGATCAGGTCCTCGACCGTATGGGGAGCATTTTTCAGGGCATTGTTTTCCCTATCCATCTCACCCCGCTCGATCGCCGTGATCTCGGCCCGGATCGCCAGCATGGCGTCACAGAAGCGGTCGAGTTCGGCCTTCGTCTCGCTCTCCGTCGGCTCGATCATCAGCGTACCCGGCACCGGCCAGCTCATGGTCGGGGCATGGAAGCCGCAGTCGATCAGCCGCTTTGCGATATCCTCCACCTCGATCCCGGCGCTCTCCTTGAACGGACGGACATCGACGATGCACTCGTGGGCAACGCGCCCTTTGGCGGAGGAATAGAGCACGTCGTAGGCCCCCGACAGCCGTCGGGCGATGTAGTTGGCGTTGAGGATGGCGACACGCGTTGCCTGCGTCAGCCCGTCGCCGCCCATCATCAGGCAGTAGCTCCAGGAGATCGGCAGGATCGAAGCTGAGCCATAATGCGCCGCCGAGACCGGCCCAACGACATTGTCTTCCAGCGGATGGCCGGGAAGATAGGGCGCAAGGTGCGCCTTAACCCCGATCGGCCCCATGCCGGGCCCGCCCCCGCCATGCGGAATGCAGAACGTCTTGTGCAGGTTGAGGTGGCTGACGTCGGCACCGAAGTCGCCCGGCCGCGCGAGGCCGACGAGCGCATTGAGGTTCGCGCCATCGAGATAGACCTGGCCACCGTTGGCATGGGTGATCTCGGCGAGTTCGCGCACGCCCTCCTCGAAGACGCCGTGCGTCGACGGGTACGTGATCATGCAGGCCGACAGCCGGCTCGCATGTTTTTCCGCCTTGGCGCGGAAGTCCTCGATGTCGATGTCGCCATTCTCACGCACCTTGACGACGACGACCTGCATGCCGGCCATCTGGGCGGAGGCAGGGTTCGTGCCGTGCGCCGAGGTCGGTATGAGGCAGACGTCGCGGTGGCCCTCACCGCGCGCGCGGTGGTAAGCGCGGATGGTGAGCAGCCCGGCATACTCTCCCTGCGCGCCCGAGTTCGGCTGCATGGAGATCGCATCGTAGCCGGTGATCTGACAGAGCTTGGCCGAGAGATCGGCAACGAGTTCGTGGTAGCCCTCGGCCTGGTCGTGCGGAGCGTAAGGGTGAAGCTCGGCGAATTCCGGCCAGGTGATCGGCAGCATCTCGGCGGTCGCATTGAGCTTCATGGTGCACGAGCCGAGCGGGATCATCGAGCGGTCGAGCGCCAGATCGCGGTCGGCGAGGCGACGCATGTAGCGCGTCATTTCCGATTCCGCGCGGTTCATGTGGAAGATGGGGTGTGTCAGATAGGCGCTCGTGCGCAGCAGATTCCCCGGCAGCCGATAGGGCGGATATTCGTCCGAATAGACGAGATCGAAACCGCCGAAGGCGCACCAGACGGCCTCGACCGTCTCGGGGCGCGTGCGCTCGTCGACAGTGATACCGATGTGATGCTCGCCGACGCGGCGGAAATTCACGCCGTTGTCGACGCCGTTCTTCAGGATGAGGCCCTGATAGGGACCCACCTCGACGGTGATGGTGTCGAAGAAGGCTTCGGGCGCGATCTTGAAGCCGAGGCTTTCGAGACCGGCGGCGATGCGGGCGGCCTTGCGGTGAACGCGCTCGGCGATCGCCTTGAGACCGCGGGGGCCGTGATAGACCGCGTACATGCCGGCGATGACGGCGAGCAGCACCTGCGCGGTGCAGATGTTGGAGGTCGCCTTCTCGCGGCGGATGTGTTGCTCGCGGGTCTGCAGCGCGAGGCGGTAAGCCTTGTTGCCGCGCGCATCGATGGAGACACCGACGAGGCGGCCGGGCATGGCGCGCTTGTGGGCATCGCGCGTCGACATGTAAGCGGCGTGCGGGCCGCCATAGCCCATCGGAACGCCGAAGCGCTGCATCGAGCCGACGCAAATGTCCGCGCCCATCTCCCCCGGCGGCTTGAGGAGGCAGAGCGCGAGCGGATCGGCGGCAACGACTGCGAGCGCGCCGGCTGCGTGCAGGCCGGCAATGAGGGACGAGAAATCGTGGAACCGTCCCTCGACGCCCGGATACTGGAAGATGGCACCGAAGACGGACGTCGGCTCGAGATCGGTGAAGGGGTCGCCGACGCGGACCTCGATGCCGAGCGGCTCGGCGCGCGTGCGCAGCACCGCGATCGTCTGCGGCAGGCACTGGTGATCGACGAAGAACACCTGCGACTTGGACTTGGCCTGGCGCTCGGCCATGGTCATGGCCTCGGCGGCGGCGGTCGCCTCATCGAGCAGCGAGGCGTTGGCGATGTCCATGCCGGTCAGGTCGCAAACGAGGGTCTGATAGTTCAGCAGCGCCTCGAGGCGGCCCTGGCTGATCTCGGGCTGGTACGGGGTGTAGGCGGTGTACCAGGCCGGATTCTCGAGGATGTTGCGCTGGATGGCCGGCGGCGTGATGGTGCCGTGATAGCCTTGCCCGATGAGCGAAGTGAGCTTGCGGTTGCGGTTGGCGGTCTCGCGCAGCCGATCGAGCGCGCCACGCTCGGAGAGCGGTTTTTCGAAGGCCAGCGGCTGCTTCTGGCGAATGGCGGATGGCACCGTCTCGTCGATCAGCGCCTCGAGACTTGGGGCGCCGACAATTCGGAGCATATCCTCCATCTCTGCGGTGGAGGGGCCGATGTGGCGACGGTTGGCGAAGTCGTAGGGCTCGTAGCGCGGCTCGCTGCTCATACTCGTCTTCATCCGATCATGTCGTTGTATTCGGTCTCGTCCATCAGTTCGTCGAGCTGCCCCTCATCGGTCAGCTTCATCTTGAAGAACCAGCCGGCTCCGGTCGGGTCGCTGTTGACGATGGAGGGGTCCTCGACGATCGCCTTGTTCACAGAAACGATCTCGCCATCGAGAGGCGCGTAAATCTCGGAGGCCGCCTTGACGCTCTCCACGGTCGCTGCCTCGTCGCCCTGGCTGACGATGGTACCGACCTCGGGCAGCTCGACGAAAACGAGGTCTCCCAGCTCGCTGGCGGCATGAGCCGTAATGCCGACGACGGCAACCTTGCCGTCGAGGCGGACCCACTCGTGCTCCTCGGTGAACTTGATCATTTCCTCTCTCCTCAGGCGCGCTTGTAATTTGGGACGACGAAGGGCAGGTCGGCGACGGTCAGCGCCAAGCGCTTGCCGCGGACTTCAGCATGAATGCGGGTGCCGGTCGCGGCTTTCTCGCTCGCCACGTACCCCATGGCGATCGGCGCCTTGAGGCTCGGACCGAAGCCGCCCGAGGTGACGTGACCGACCGGATTGCCGCCCGTCTCCGCATCGAAGAGAGGCGCGCCGCCGCGCACCGGCGCACGCCCCTCCGGCCTGAGGCCGACCCGGCGCGCCGCCGTACCCTGTTCGAGTTCCGCGAGGATGCGGGGCGCGCCCGGAAATCCCCCGGCCCGCGCCCCGCCGGTCCGGCGCACTTTCTGGATCGCCCATCCGAGGCTCGCTGCGACCGGGGTGGTCGTCATATCGATGTCGTTGCCATAGAGACAGAGGCCCGCTTCGAGCCGCAGTGAATCGCGCGCGCCGAGGCCGATCGGGGCGACCCCTTCGCATTCGAGGAGACGCTCGGCGAGCGCCACGACATCCCCGGCGGCAACCGAGATTTCAAATCCGTCCTCTCCCGTGTAGCCCGAGCGCGAGGCGATCGCGTCGATGCCGGCGATCTCGAGGGCGGCGACGTCCATGAAGCGCATCGCCTCCGAGCCCGGCGCCAATCCCGCCATGACGGCGCTCGCGCGCGGCCCCTGGAGCGCGATCAGCGCGCGCTCGGCGAGATGCTCGACGTCGCAGTCAGCGGCGAGTTCATTGCGCAAATGCGCCAAGTCGCCCGAAAGGCAGGCCGCATTCACCACCACGAAGTAATGGTCGCCGCGGTTGGCGAACATAAGGTCGTCGATGATGCCACCATCGGCGTTGGTCAAGAGCCCGTAGCGCTGGCGCCCAACGGCAAGGCCGAGGACGTCGACCGGCATCAGCCGCTCGAGCGCAAGCGCGGCATCCGCCAGCCGTCCTGAACGCGGCCGGATGCGGAGCTGGCCCATGTGGCTGACGTCGAAGAGGCCGGCCGCCGCCCGCACGTGCAGATGCTCCTTGAGCACGCCCAGTGGGTACTGCACCGGCATGTCGTAGCCGGCGAACGGCACCATGCGCGCGCCGAGAGAAACGTGCAGGTCGTGGAGTGGTGTCACCCTCAGATCGTCGCCGGTCGCCATGCATCCTCCTGGATGGTTGCAGCGACACGCAAAACGGCCTTTGGCCGTCGATGGCGCCGCCGACCACGCCGACCCGATGGGTCCGACGTGCGCTAGGCGCCCCCTCTGTCCCTTCGCCTGAGATAGTTATCCCGTCGGCGGGCGCTGTCGCGCCACTCTCCAGAGTGCAGTCGATGCCCGCAGGTCCGTTTGCCTGAGAGTTTCCGGGGCGGTTGCTCCTTCGGCGCCGGCATGGCCGGTCTCTCCCAGCGGGCAGGCGCACGTTAGTTCGGGGGGCCGCAAGCTGGCAAGGGGGGCGCGGGCGGTTTTTCAGCCCACCCACATGCATCACTGCGACCCGCCCTTTAGCCGCGACCCCGATAGGGAGAGACTGCCTGTTCGGGTAGCCAAACGCCTTCCGGCAGCGTGCCGTGCTGCCAGAACACATCGATCGGCATGCCACCGCGTGGATACCAGTAGGCGCCGATCCTCAGCCAGATCGGTGCGAGTTCGCCGACCAGCCGGCGGCCGATGTCGAGGGTACAGGCTTCGTGGAAGGCACCATGGTTGCGGAACGCGCCGAGGTAGAGCTTCAGCGATTTGGATTCGACGATCCAGTCGACCGGTACGTAGTCGATCACGAGATGGGCGAAATCCGGCTGGCCCGTGACCGGGCAGAGAGAGGTGAACTCGGGCGCGGTGAAGCGCACCACGTAGCGCTCGCCGGGGTGAGGATTGGCGATCCGCTCGATGACCGCCTCTCGAGGTGTTCTGGGCAGCGCCACCGCGCCGCCCAGTTGCGTCAGTCCCTCTTGCGTCTCGCTCATTGCACGCCTCCCACCGCCGATTGCCGCAACTCGCGCCGACGCAGCCAGCCGATGACCGGCAGCGCGAGGGCGATCATCCACGCCTTGCCGACGATCTGGCCGGCCATGTGCTCGAGGCTACCGAAGGCGATCTGGAGGAAAACGATGGTGTCGACCACGAGCCCGACCGCGCCCGAGGCCGCGACCGCGAGCACGAGGCCACGCCGCTGCAATGGCGTGTAGACGGCAAGGTCGGCCAGTTCCGAGAGTAGGAACGCGGTGACCGAGGCGACGACGAGCGCCGGTGGGGCCAGGAACCACGAGAGCAGGCCTCCAACACCGATCGCCGCAAAGGCGACGGCCACGCCCAGCGATCGTTGTACGAGGTCACGCAGGACAAGCGCGAGACCGACCATCAGCACGCCACTCGGCGCCATGAGGCCGGGCAGAACCGGAACGAGGCAGGGCCCGTCCGGCGGGCAGACCGTGCCGACATTGCCGATCATCCAGTTGGCGATGGGGATGCAGAGGACGAAGCCCACCAGATAGGCATAGCCCAGCATGCGCGCCCGAACGGGCACGGAATTGTTGGTCATGCGGTGCTCCTTGGCTGCCAGGCGACACAGACCTGGGCCGACGTTGCAATTTACGACCATCGCCGCACCGGTCGCCCTGATGGACGGCTCGATTGGCGCGGCTGACATGGCGATGCGATGTGTGGCACGCTCACGAAGCGTCGTCACCCGAGATCGGAGGCCATCCGCCATGCGAACGATCCGAGCCAATATTCTCTATGGGATGGTCGCCCTCATCCCGATCGTCGCCTTCCTCTGGGTGGCTTACTATGCCTACGATCTCTGGACGGCAGTGCTCGAGCCGGTCTCCAACCGGTTCGGGCTGACGGACCTGCAATCGCAGCTCGCGGCGGTCGGTCTCGCCGTACTTGCGTTGCTCGCGGTCTGCTTCGTGATCGGCACCCTGGTGCGCACGGCGCTCGGGGGGTGGCTGTTCCAGAGCATCGAGAGCTGGCTGCTGCGCCACATCCCAGGCTACGAGATCGTCGCCAACCTCTTGCGGGGTTTCGCCGACGACCGGTCTGCCTATCACCCGGCTCTGATCGACCTGGCAGGCAACGGCACGCGAACGCTCGGCTTCGTGATGGAGCAAGGCACGAACGAGACGGTCACCGTTTTCATCCCTTCCGCGCCCCTGGTCACGGTGGGTCAGATCCATGTCGTTGCGCGGACCCGCGTCCAGTTGCTCGAAGCGAGCAGCCTCGATGCGGCCAACTGCCTCGGACAATGGGGCGTCGGTCTTCAGCGCTTGGCGCACCGGGGCCCGGGCGGTTCCACGTCGGCAAGGCATTGATAGAGGGGATGCGGCCGGCGGTCGTGCGCGACGCCCTCAGGCGCCGGTTGCCGGGGCTGCCACACGTCGCCGCCGGGGGCCGGCGAGGGCGGCGAGGGCGAGGATGAGGCCCGAGACGGTCGCGATCATGCCGGCAGCACTGACGGAACTCTCGTAGCCGAGCCAGAGTGGGCCGTAGCCGGCGAGAACGTAGCCGGCAAGGGCGGAGACCACCGCGAATACGACACTCCACGCCACCTGCCGGGCGAGCCGGTCCGTCATGAGGCGGGCGGCGCCGGGCGGGCAGATGAACATCGCGATGACGATGATGGAGCCGACCGCATCGAATGCGGCGACGGCGGCGACGGCGGCAGCCGCCACGAGGCCGATGGAAATGGCCCCGACCGGCAGGCCGAGGCTGGCGGCGAAGGGCTCGTCGAACGTGGCGATCTTCAGGGGGCGCCAGAAAACCGCGGTCGCCACCGCGAGCACGCCGCAGACCAGCGCCATCCGCGCCAGTTCCGGCGGCAAATCAGCGAGCGCCGCGGGGTCCACGATCGAGCCCCAACCGTCCGCCGCGATCCAGATCAGGCTCTCGACGTTGCCATAGAGCGCGTGCTCGACATCGAGGTGGACGCTCGAGGTATCGGTCTGCTCCAGCACGAGCACACCGGCCGCGAACATCGACGTGAAGGTCACCGCCATCGCCGCACCCGGCTCGACGCGGCCGAGACGCCGTATGGTCTCGATGAGGGCGACCGCCAGGAGCGCCGCGAGACCAGCCCCGATCAGCATCGGCCAGCTCGAAACCGTCCCGGTGACCAGGAAGGCGCCGACGATCCCGGGCAGCACGACGTGGCTGATGGCATCTCCGACCAGCGCCTGACGGCGCAGCACGAGGAAGTTGCCGGCCAGCGCGCAGGCAACGGCGGCAAGGCTTGCGATCACCATCGGAACAAGGCTGAGCTGGACGAACTCGGTCCCCATGACGTCAAGCTCCAACCAGGGCGGGCCGCTCGAGGCGGGCGTCGACGGCGGCGAGTTCGTCGGGCGTCAGCAGCGTTTCGAGCGGGGTCAGCCCATCGTATCGACCGGCGAGCGCCTCGTCGGCCCAGAGCGCCCGCACGATCTCCCAGCGCCGCTCGTCGAGGAGCGCCTTGCCGGCATGCGCCTGGCCCTCGGGCGTTGCGACACGATCCCTTCGGATCAGCCCTTCGCGACGCAGAACCGCGAGCGTCAGCTGGTCGTGGATCGGCTCGCCGCGCGCGAGCGCGAGCAGGCCCTGACGGCGATGGACGCGAAGCTGAAAGCGGCGATGGCGCAGCACCGCCGCGAGCACACCGCGCGCCGGGGCAAAGAGCAGGGAAAACGCAAAGAGCGCGGTGGCGACCAGCACGACGATCGGCCCTGTCGGCAGACCCGGGGCGGCAGCCGAGATGGCGGCGCCGATGTAACCCGAAATCCCTCCGGCGACACCGGCCCCCCAGAGCACGCCATCGGTCCGCTCCGTCCAGAACCGCGCGGTGACGGCGGGGATGACGAGGAGCGCGACGATCAGAACGAGCCCGACGATCTTGAGACCGATGACGGTGACACCGAGGACGAGGCCCATGATCGCGAGATCGACGGCGCGCACCGAAATGCCGCTCGCCGCCGCGAATTCGGCATCGAAGGCGACCATCGTCATCGGCCGGCGAAGGAGCGCGAGGAGAGCCACGGCGAACGCCGCCGAGATCGCGATCAATGTGGCATCGGACAAGAGCATGCCGGCCGTGGCACCGAGCAGAAAACCCTCGAGCCCCGCCTGCCGGCCGCTGGACATCGACTGGATGACGGTGAGGAGGACGATCCCGAAACCGAAAAAGACCGAGAGCACGGCCCCGATCGCGGCATCCTCGGGCAGGCGGGTGCGACGCGCCAGCCAATCGACGGCAACGAGGCCCAGCGCGGCCGAAAGTGCCGAGCCCAAGAGGAGGCCGGTGAGGCTTCGCCCATCGCCGCCGAGCAGCACCATGGCAATGAAGGCAAGGCCGACTCCAGGCAGCGTGGCATGGGCGAGCGCGTCGCTCACCAAGGTGCGCTTGCGCAGGAAGAGGAACGTGCCGGCGCTCCCGGCGGCAACGCCGAGCAAGCTCGCCCCGAGCGTTGCGAGCGACGCATTGTAGCCGGATTGCAGCAGCAGGGCTGCCGTCAGCTCGTTCCACATGTCGCCTCGCGCCTCTACTCCCAACGGGCGGCTCGCCCCCGCTCCGTTAGCGGGATGGCGGCAAAGTCCCGCCCCGTCAGTCCACCGCCAGGCGAAGCTGGTCGATGTGCGCGGCCGCGAGCCGTCCACCGTAGGTCGCCTGCAGATTGGCGGCGGTGAAGGTCGCGGCGACCGGCCCCTCGGCGATGCGATGGACGTTGAGCAGCACGACGTCGTCGAAATAGGCCGCAACCGTCGCCAGGTCGTGGTGCACCGCGATGACGGTGCGCCCCTCGCCCGCAAGCCCCTTGAGAACCTCGATGATCGCCTTTTCGGTCGCGGCATCGACGCCGGCGAAGGGCTCGTCGAGCAGATAGAGGTCGGCAGCTTGGGTGAGGGCACGAGCGAGGAACACGCGCTGCTGCTGGCCACCCGACAGCGCCCCGATCTGGCGGTCGGCAAAACCGGCCATGCCGACGCGCTCGAGGTGGTCGCGCGCACGCACGCGGTGCTGCGAGGTGATGCGCCCGACGAGCCCGAGTTCGCGGTAGAAGCCCATCAGCACGACATCGAGGACGGTGGTCGGGAAATCCCAGTCCACACTCGCGCGCTGCGGCACATAGGCGAGGCGGTGTCGCACCTCGGCGATGGGCGCGCCGAAGACGGTCGTGCGGCCGGAAACCGTCGGCACGATGCCGAGCGCAGCCTTCAGCAACGTCGACTTGCCCGCGCCATTCGGCCCGACAATGGCGGTGAGGCAGCCGGCACGGAAGGTTGCATCGACGTCGAAGAGGGCCGCGCGTTCACCGTAGCTGACCGTCATGGCGCGCACGGCGAGGGCCGCGTCATCGGCGTCGGTCGTTCCGAGTTGACGCCCTCCGTCGACCGCGAGCTTCAAATGGCCCCGCTCGCCGGTCGTTGCGCCGGTGGCGCCCGGAACCCTCATGGCAGCACCCTCACCCGCCCACCGAAAGGCGTCCATTCATGCCTCGCGTCGGCGCCTTGCCACCGAGCGCGCGGGCGATCGTCGTCACGTTGTGATCGATCATCCCGGTATAAGTTCCCTCGTAAGTTCCGTCAGTGCCCATGGCGTCCGAAAAGAGTTCGCCGCCGACGACGACGCGGTGACCGCGCGCACCGGCCCCTTCGACGAGGGCACGGATGTTGCGATCGGAAACGGAGGATTCCACGAAAACGGCACCGATGCCGCGGTTGACGAGCATGTCGACGAGCGCGGTGATCCGGTTGAGGCCGGCCTCGCTTTCGGTCGAGATGCCCTGGATGCCGACGACCTCGAAACCATAGGCGAGGCCGAAGTAACCGAAGGCGTCGTGCGCGGTGACGAGAACGCGTTGGCTCTGCGGAATACTCGTGATGGTGGCTTCGGCATATGCGGCCAGGCGGTCGATCTCGGCGAGAAGCGCTTGGCCGTTGCTGGTGAAGACATCGCGCGCCTCGGGCCGTTCCGCGATCAGCACGTCACGCACCACGACGACGACCTCGCGCCAAAGCTTCGGGTCCATCCAGATGTGCGGGTCGAACTTGTCCGGGTAGTCGGCATGCGCGCGCAGCCGGTCGCGCGCGATGAACTCCCCCACCGCGACGACCCGGCGACGCTTGGCGAGATCGCGCATGAAGTCCTCGAGCTGGGCTTCGAGGTAGAGCCCGTGCCAGAGAACGAGATCGGCACGCGTCATGGCGACGATGTCGCTGCGCGTCTGGCGGTAGGCATGCGGATCGACGCCCGGCCCCATCAGCGCCTTGACCTCGACCTCCGCGCCACCGATGGCGCGGGCGGCATCGGCGATCATACCGGTGGTCGCGACGATGGCGAGCCGCGTTTCGCTGGCATGGGCCCGCTCCGGCGACGGCAGGGCCTGCATACTCATCACCGCGAGGCCGGCAACCACCAGGAACGCCAATGTCGACCGGCGCGTGCGGGCCATCGCTATGGGGGCCGCCGGACCAGGGCGCGTGGTGGGCATCTGCCAGTCTCCAATGACAACGATTGGCAAGAAGATGGCCCCCGGCCGAACCGGTGTCAAGTCTGTTGCAAATCATTCGCAAGAAGCCGACCTTGACCGGGGTGCGAAATCCGGGCGCGGCGCGGCCGCGCGGCCTCAGGCGCCGAGCGCGCTCACCTGATGCGCGGCCTTCTCCAACCAGGCCGGGTTGATCTCGACACCCCAGCCGGGCGCGTCCGTCACCTCGGCCATGCCGCCCTCGATGCGGTAGGGGTCGCCGAGGAAGAGCCCCTCCTGCCATGGATAATAATCTGCGCCCTCGATCGAGAACTCGAGGTATTTGCCGGCATTCGGGATCGCGCGAAGGAGGTGCATGGTGCACATGGTCACGAGCGAGAGGTTGGCGGCGTGCGGCGTGCACGGCAGGCCCGCGGCCGCCGCCATCTCGGCCACCTTCATGGTTCGCGTCAGTCCGCCCATGTACATGACGTCCGGCTGCACGATGTCGACGGCACGCATGTCGATCATGCGCTTCCAGACATTGAACTCGCAGTCCTGCTCGCCGCCCGTCACGTCGATCGACAGGGCGTCGGTGACCTCCTTGGTCTGCTCCAGTTCCCAATAGGGGCAGGGCTCCTCGTAGTGCGTGATGCCCTCGGCCTCCAGCATGTGGCCCACCTCGATCGCGCGCTTGGGCGAATAGCAGGAGTTGGCATCGACCAGCTTGGCGATGCCATCACCGAGCGCGCGCGCCACCACCGGCACGACCGCCTCGGTGCGCCCCGGCCATTCGTCCTGATCACGCCCGACCTCGGCGCCGACCCGCCACTTGAAGGCATCGAAGCCCTTTTCGTCGCGCAGACGCACGAAGCGGGCCGCCTCGTCCTCGGGCGTGATGTCGCGCTTCATGGAGGAGGCATAGGCCCGGATCTTGCCCGGCGAACCACCGATGAGTGAGGCGACGGGTTTGCCCGCGAGCTTGCCTTTGAGGTCCCAGAGCGCGGTGTCGAGGCCGGTCATGGCGCGGCGCAGGTACGACCCCGGGAACTTGTGCTCACGCTCGTAGATACGATCCAGCAGGTCCGCGAACTCGAGGGCATCGGCACCGAGCGCGTGGGGTGCGATCTGGCGGTGGAAGACCATCGCCGAGATGTCGGCGTGATAGGTCGAGAGCTGGCCCCAGCCGATGTCGCCCGTATCGGCGGTCGCGCGCACGAAACTGACGTAACGTGTCGTAAAGGTCTCGAGCTTGGCGATCTTCATGCTGGGTGGCTCCCGTTGGCGCGGCGCAGGATCGGTTGGCGGAAAGGTGCCCGATGTTTGGGCCGCGCACGGCGAGAAGCAAGCACCAGTTGCGACAGTCCGGCCCGGCAATGCGGCACGCACTGGTCAGGGCGACGGCAAGCCCGGTCTCAGGGAGTGAGGTCGATACCGATCAGCCATCCGTGCAGGGCGATCACGAAGGCAATGTAGAGCGCGAGCCCGACACCGACAGCGATGACGTCGTTTCGCCATGGTCCGACGGCGACGGTGATGAGGCCGGCCCGCTCGCGCCGTTTCATGGAGATGAGCGCGAAGACGCCCCAGGCAAGGAAGCTGCCGAAGAGGATCAGCGAGGCGAGGTCGCCGCGCACGAAGAGGTGGGCGAGGGCCCAGACCTTCACGGCGAGGATCATCGGATGCGCGATGATGCGCTTCAGCTGGCCGGGATTGCCGGAGGCGACCAGCAACGGAAAGGCGAGAAGCATGAGCAGGAGCGTCGCGTGACGCCCCCAGGCGGGCGGCTCCCAGACAGACACGAACGGGGCGACGCTCCAGCCCCAGGCGATGAGCGCGACCCCGGCGATCGAGACGAACGAATAGGCGCCCCTGTAGCCGTTCGCACCCAGCGCGCCGATGAGGCGCTGACGCAGTGCCGGTGCCGCACTGACGAGATGGCTCGAAAAGAACACCACCAGTCCCAGAATGAGCAGTGTCACGGCTCGCGCTCCCCACTTGCATCGACGTGCCACCGCGCGCGGCAGGCGGCCAGCCGCTTCTCTCGCGCTGGCGTCCCTCACCTGCTCTGGTCGAACGCGGCTCCGACTTGCGTTCTAGTCGTGGCGAGCCGGGGAGGCAACGACAAGGCGATGGTCCCGGAAGCAATGCGCGCACGGCTCCTTCCCGAGCATCGGACCATGGTGGCGAACGAAGCCCGATCGCTTCATGCCGATCACGGCATCCACCGCGATCGCGGTTGAATCCGTCCTGACCAATAGATTGAATCGGACAGCGAAAATGCACACCCTGTTAGGGTTGCGAAAACCCGTTCGGGCTTAAAAGCGCGTGCAGTACACTGAGCGGCCGGTACTCACTTGCCGCAGTTCTGGAAAGGAACAGTCGATGGAATTCGCCTCGTTTCTGCTTCTCGCCCTCCTCGCGGTCGTCGCGTTCGCGCTCTGGTCGACCGTCAAGGTGGTGCCGCAGGGGTTCAACTTCACGGTCGAGCGGTTCGGTCGCTACACCACCACACTGAAGCCGGGCCTGCACATCCTCGTGCCATTCATGGACCGCGTCGGTGCGCGCATGAACATGAAGGAGCAGGTGCTCGACATTCCGGGCCAGGAGGTCATCACCCGTGACAACGCGATGGTGCGGGTCGACGGCGTCAACTTCTATCAGGTGCTCGATGCCTCGCAGGCCGCCTACGAGGTCAATGACCTCGAGCTCGCGGTCATCAACCTCACCATGACGAACATCCGCACGGTCATGGGGTCCATGGACCTCGATGAACTGCTCTCGAACCGCGATGCGATCAATGCACGGCTGCTGGCGATCGTCGATGAAGCCACCAATCCCTGGGGCATCAAGGTGACGCGCATCGAGATCAAGGACATCGAGCCGCCGCGTGACCTCGTCGAGTCGATGGCCCGTCAGATGAAGGCCGAGCGCGAGAAGCGCGCCCAGATCCTCGAGGCCGAAGGCTTGCGGGCCGCCGCCATTCTCAAGGCCGAGGGTGAAAAGCAGGCCAAAGTGCTCGAGGCCGAAGGCCGCAAGGAGGCCGCCTTCCGCGACGCCGAGGCGCGCGAGCGCGCCGCCGAGGCCGAGGCGCGCGCGACCCAGATGGTGTCCCAGGCGATTTCCGAAGGTGACGTCCAGGCCATCAACTACTTCGTTGCCAACAACTACGTCGAGGCGCTGAAGACACTCGCCGTCGCACCGAACCAGAAAGTCTTGATGCTGCCGATGGAAGCCACCTCGATCCTCGGCTCGCTCGCCGGCATCGGCGAGATCGCCCGCGAAACGTTCGGCGGCGCTGGCGATGGTCAGGCACCGGCCCGCGGCGGACGTGGACGCGGCTCGGTTCCAACCTCGAACGGTTGATCCGGAGCGATCGACGGTTGTGGTCCGGGGGGGCGCGGCGACGCACGCCGCGCTGCGTATTGGCGGGCCCCGCGAGGGGCTCGCCAAACGGGCATCACGATTGCGTCATAGGGTGATACTCAAACCCTCGCTTTCCTGCCATAATGTCGGCAGGAGAGGCTTCCGGCCTCCCCTCGGGATCACGCAGCCGAGAGGAGTGACAAGGAATGAAATTGCCTGATTGGGCAAAGGCACTGACCAGACTTGCGGCAATCGTCGCCGTGGCTCTCGTTGGCGGCCTCGTTGCCACACCTTCGAATGCGGGTGCGCTCGCACCCGTTTCCAGCGGCCTGAAGCCGGCGCTCGCCGCCGACACGGCGGGTCTGACTACGGTCGGCTACTACAAGCGCTGGGGCTATCGCTCCCATCGCCGCGTCTATAGCCGCTACTACAAGCCGCGGGTGCGCTACTATGGTTACTACAAGCCCCGTCGCCACTACTACAGCTACTACAAGCCGCGCCGGCACTACGGCTACTACAAGACGCGCCGGTATTACGGGTACCACAAGCCCTACCGCCGGCACTACGTGAAGCGGCGCCACTACCCGCACGTGGTCTACCACAAGTATCGCAAGCACCATGGCCTCGCCGGCTGGCACGTGGGCTATTATCGCCACGGTCATCCGCGGTTGCGGCTTTACGGCGTGCACTGGTGATCGCTTGATGGCGCCCCGACGAGCGACGGGGCCAAGGCAATGGGCGTGGCGGACCGAGGCGAACCGCCACGTGGCAGGACTTCGGAGCTGAAACGATCGGGCGGCGAGCTGGGGACGGATCGCCGCCCTCGCCATGTCCAGGGCCCGGCCCGCGCGCTGCTCCTTGACGCGCTGGCTACGCGCCGAGCCTCCGGCTCATCATGCGGCCCCGCTTCTCGAAACGGCAGCGATCATAGAGCTTTGCCACCCTCGCGTTGTTGTCGAGCACTTCGAGGTGCAGGGCATGAACCCCCTCGACGGCCAGACGCCCGCAGACCTGCTCGATGAACCATGCCCCGAGCCCTTGTCCGCGCACCTCTGGCGCGACGTAGATTTCGTCGAGGAAAGCATCCCGTCCGCCGAACTCGATGGAATAACCCCAGCAAAGTGCGGCATAGCCGGCCGCCCTGCCAGCCCCATCCGCCGGCTCGAGGATCAGAATGACGCCATACTCACGGCTCGTCAGCAGCGTGGCGACGGCCCGGTGCTGGGCCGTCGTGTCGCCGAACCCGTCCTCGGCCCAAAAGGCGCGCGCGAGGGCGAGAACGCTGTCGTGATCGGCAAGGCCGGCGTCCCGCACCCGCCACCCGGTCCCGGACACCGGCCCCGTCATGCATCGGCCTCCAGCCAGGGATTGAACACGGCGACCCCCATGGACTCGAAGTTGCCGGTGTTGCGGGTGACCACCGTCAGCCCGTGCACCAGCGCCGTCGCCCCGATCAAGGCATCACGCTCGGGGCGCGGGTCGGGCACGTGCAGGGCAGCGGCCCGCCGCGCCACGGCCGTGTCGATCGGGAGGATGCGGGGCTCGTACTCGACGAGAACCTGATCGTCCAGCCACCTGCGGATCCTCGTGGCTTGGCGCCAATCACGCCGCTCCAGTCGGAGCACGCCGATCTCCAACTCCATGACGGTCATGGCCGACAACCAGAACGTCTCGCAGTCTCGATCGCGTGCCCATCGCCGGACCGAAGGGTTCCCTGACGTCAATTTGCGCAGCTCGGAGACGACATTCGTATCGAGCAGAAACATCAATCAAAATCGACTGGTTGAGCGATTGGACCACGCATCTTCGGCGGATCGAATTCGATGTCGTCACCGTCCTTCTGGCTGAGTGCCTCGAGGAGGCTCTTGGGGCCACCGGTCAGCCGCCGATACTCCTCGTAGCTCAACAGCACATGCGCCGGCCGGCCGCGATCGGTGATGATCACCGGCCCCTTGTCGGCGGCCCTCTTGGCGCCGCCGGCGTCACGGTTGAACTCGCGGCTCGTGATGGTTGTCGTGGTCATGGTATGGACACCCTGAATTCGGCTCCCATCGCCGAATATAGCGTCCAGCCGGCAGCCCCACAATCCTTGGTAGCAACGTTGCTACCTACTCCCACTCGATGGTTCCGGGGGGCTTGGAGGTGACGTCGTAGACGACCCGGTTGACGCCCCGCACGCTATTGATGATCCGCGTCGCGGTGCGCGCCAGAAAAGCGTGCTCGAAGGCGTAGCTCTCGGCCGTCATGCCGTCCGTCGAGGTCACGGCCCGGAGCGCAAGGACATGCTCGTAGGTGCGCGCATCGCCCATGACGCCGACCGTCTGCACCGGCAGCAGCACCGCGAAGGCCTGCCAGATGGCATCGTAGAGGCCGGCCTTGCGGATCTCGTCCAGATAGATGGCGTCCGCCTTGCGCAGCACGTCGAGTTTTTCGCGCGTGATCGCGCCCGGTACGCGGATGGCAAGGCCCGGCCCCGGAAAGGGGTGGCGGCCAACGAAGGCTTCGGGCAGTCCCAGTTCGCGGCCGAGCGCGCGCACCTCGTCCTTGAAGAGTTCGCGCAATGGCTCGACCAGTTCGAGGTTCATGCGCTCCGGCAGGCCGCCGACGTTGTGGTGCGACTTGATGGTGACCGAAGGCCCACCGGTGAACGAGACGCTTTCGATGACGTCCGGATAGAGTGTGCCTTGCGCGAGGAACCGGACGCCACCAACCTTGCGGGCCTCCGCCTCGAACACCTCGATGAAGAGCCGGCCGATGGTCTTGCGCTTGACCTCGGGGTCGGCGACGCCATCGAGCGCGGAAAGGAAGGTGTCGGCGGCTTCCACGTGGACGAGCGGAATGTTGTAGTGGCCACGGAACAGCGAGACGACTTCGTCGGCCTCGCCCGCCCGCATGAGACCGTGGTCGACGAAGATGCAGGTCAGCCGGTCGCCGATCGCCTCGTGGATGAGGACGGCGGCAACGGCCGAATCGACGCCCCCCGAAAGGCCGCAGATGACGCGCCCCTGCGGCCCGACCTTCTCGCGGATGCGGGCGATCTCGGTCTCGCGAAAGGCCGCCATGGTCCATGCACCATCACATCCCGCGATGCGGCGAACGAAATTCGCGATGAGCCGCCCGCCCGCCGGCGTGTGGACCACCTCAGGATGGAACATCAGTCCGTAGTAGCGCCGCGCCTCGTCGGCGATCGCGGCAAAGGGCGCGTTCTGCGAGCGGGCAATGACGGAAAATCCCTCGGGCAAGCCGATGACGCGGTCACCATGGCTCATCCAGACCGGCTCGTGCCCACCCGCCTGCCAGACCCCATCGAGGAAGGGTGAGGCAGCGAGGACCTCGACATCGGCGCGGCCGAACTCGCGGTGGTCGGAGGATTCGACCTTGCCGCCCAAATGCTCGACCATCGCCATCTGACCGTAGCAGATGCCGAGCACCGGCAAGCCCGATGCGAAGATCTCCGGTGCCGCGCGGGGGGTGTCCGCCTCGGTGAGGCTCGCCGGCCCGCCCGAGAGGATCACACCCCGCGGTGCGAGGCGGGCGAGGCCCTCGGCCGCCTTGGAAAACGGCACGATCTCGCAATAGACTCCGGCCTCGCGCACGCGGCGCGCGATGAGCTGCGTGACCTGCGAGCCGAAATCGACGATGAGGATGGATTGGGATTCGGGTTGCTCTGCCATGCCGAGCCGATAGCGCGGGCATGAAGCGCCGGCAAGCGCACCGATTGCCCGACCGCTCTCAATCCCCGGTTCCGAGCAGTCGGCGCAGCGCCCAGTTCCTGAGAGCGCCCGAAGCGGCGGCCACGCGGATGATCGTGTTGCGGGCCGCGCGCTTCGACGGGCTGCGCGCCGTGATGAGACCGAAGCCGAAATCGACGAACCCCATGACGCGCCGCGCCTTGGCGATGCGGCGACGCTCGTAGCCCGCGAAATCACCCGCCACGAGGCTTTCGGCGAAGTCGAAGGCATCGTCGATTCCGAGGTTCATGCCCTGTCCGCCGACCGGCGAGTGGACATGGGCGGCATCGCCAGCGAGCCAGAGGCGGCCACGCCCATAGCTGCGGACGCGTCGCTCGGCGAGCGTGAAGTCGTTGCGCCAGGAGATTTCACCGATACCGACGAAAGCCGCCGCGCGCGCTTCGAGCTCCGGCCCCACGCCGATGATCCGGTGCCGGCCGTCACCGAGCGTGATCATGAACATCGGCGCGCCATCGGCGCCGAAGAACGCCGCCGCCTCACAGTCCGGCCACGGCCAGTCGAGGACCGCATCGAAGAGCTGCCAGTCGCCGGGATAGGCCTTGCCCTCGAAGGAGAGGCCGAGCGTGCATCGCGTCAGGCTGTGCGATCCGTCGGCGCCAAGGACGTAGTCGGAGCAGAACGACACCAATCCGGTCGGCGTTTCGGCAACCACGGTCACACCGTCGTCACGCTCCACGATCTCGCACGCCATCGTGCGCCAATGGACAGCGATGCCGAGTTCGCGGAGCCGCTCGACGAGAATGGCTTCCGTGCTGCTCTGCGGCAACGCCACGATGATCGGCTGGCCCTTGCGGGTCCTGGGCAAGGTGACGACGGCGAGGAGGCGGCCGTCGTCGTACATGCGCACGCGCTCGGGCCGGGCGGCACGCGCGAGGATGGCAGCGCTCGCCCCGACCGTGGCCAGATGCTCGAGGCTGGCCCGGTTGAGCGCGACGGCCCGCGATTGCTTCACGCTCTCGCCGTTGCGCTCGAGAACCGTCACGGTCACACCGCGCGTCGCGAGAGCCAGCGCGGCCGAAAGGCCGGTCGGTCCGGCACCGATGATCGTGACGGCTTTCGCCGGATGGGTCGAGGCCGCGAGCACCATGATCCCTCGCACCTAGCGCGTTGCCACGCGCGTCACAAGGCTCCGAGCGACGGGGCTTGCGCATCGGCGCGCATGCGTGTAGCAACCTCGTCTCGCCGCGCCACGCGGCGGCGACAGCGGGCGCATGACCGCACGGCCAGCACCGGTAGCTCAGCTGGATAGAGCACCAGACTACGAATCTGGGGGTCGGGAGTTCGAATCTTCCCCGGTGCGCCAATGAAATCAGCAAGATGATGGCTTGCACTGTCGTAGCGATGCCGCGAACGCGAGACCACGCCCCTGTTTTCGTAGTCCCTTGCTATCGCTCGCCATTCGACTTTCGTTAGACTGCATCCATGGACAGCCATCCGCAAGCGACTCGTCGAAGGTGAGTTTGCCATGGTTTTCGTCAGTACGGCTCCGAGCGACTCTACTCTGATCAAGCACCTTGAAGCCGACATCGTCGAGCGCGAGCCTGAGAAGGCGATTGCTGCCGTTCGCCGTAGTCAGGTAGGCGAGCCGTTGGATGACGACATGTTCCCGATGAAGATCTGGGGCGACAAGCACGCAAAGCAACTAAAGCGGCTTCCCCATCTGTTCAATGCCAACGGCTACTGGTGCATCTCCGAGTTGGCAAAGACGATCATCGAGACGGCAAAGCTGGGTCGAACCGGTATCCGCCCCGTTTCGATCTTGCAACGAGACCGAACCACGTCCGTTCCGGGTCGCTACTTCTGTCTCAACATCGCAGAGACCAAAGCTGCTCTCGCCCCGGATGCCTCGCAAGGACTACGACGCAACCCCCACGCCAAGGTGGCAATTTTCAATCCACCCTGGGTCATGGGCGAGGGCAGCTTCGCAGTCAGCCGGCTCGCCCTTCAGGGGCCCGAACTCTGGCTGGACCCTGCCGCTCAAAGGGTGTTCTTCGTCGCGGGCCGTCTCGGGACGGCGCTCGTCGATTCCGGCATGGCCCAAGCGTTCAGACTGTACTCATGCAGGATCGTCGACTGACGACGCAATGGATCGCTGGCCGTGGTTCCGTTCGTCCAAATCTACGCTGCGCATTCAATGATATAGGAGTTCGCGCTTTTGTCGCGCACGGCGCGCCATTGGAATCGATGAAGTAGCGACCCATCGGCATCCGGCCGTGCGCCGGGCTCTTCGGCAAGCTGGGCAAAATCTCTGTCTGCCGCCACCAGTTCGGTTTCCACCGCCCACGTGACATGCCTTGGCGCGTGGACGGCATCCCGCACCGCACCGCACCGCCCCACACACCACCCCTCACGCCCGCACCCGGTTGAAGCTTTCCGGGTCGATCGCTTCCTGCGTCGCCGAGACGAAGGTTCGGCGCAAGGCGTTGAGCCGAGCGATGGCATCGCCGCCGGCGGGCGCGCTCGATCGCGTCAGCCCCGTATCCGCATTCCCCTCCCCGCCCGGCTCCGCGATCTCACGCATCAGGTCGTAGACGGCAACGAGGCAATCGAGGATCGGCCGGCGCGAACCGCGAAACGCGGCCTCCTTCTCGCGTCCCTTTTCGGGGTCGCGGATGTTCGGGAAATAGAGCCGCCCCTCGTCGATGAGGGCGCTGAGGCGGCTTCGGAGCGCGATCAGCCGGTCGCCGTCGATGCAGCCGGATAGCCCCCCATTGGCGGCCCCGAGTTTGAGGCGCTCCTCGAACTCGGCGAGCACCTCGAGGCAGAGCCGCGACCAGGCGATGATGTGATCCTCGCGTTGCAGGCGCAGTTGCCAACGCGAGATGCGCTGCTGGCGCGAGAACACCCAGAGGGAAAGGAGGAGCGCAGCGAGCGAGAGAAGGGCGGCCAGCGCCTGGCTGATCGCGGCGACGGCATCGATGCGATCGACCAGACCGAGTGCCAGGAACTCACGCACGTTTCGCCCTCCCTCTGCCTGACCGCGGGTCGGGCCCGACCCGCCGTGGCTCGCCCACCTGCTCAGCCCGCGCGCGCCGCCGCGAGGTAGCCGTCGAGCTCGGCGAACTCGATGAGCCCGAGGCGGCGGTGGTTCTCGACCAGCCAGGAGAACGGCAGGTTGGCGAAATCGAGGCCGGCCGCATCGAGCGGCTCGCTGTTGGCCGACCGGCGCATGATCGCCGTGCCGTGATCGACCAGCACGATGCGCGTGTCGATGTCCGCTCGCGCCTTCATCTCCGCGATCGCCCGCCAGACGTCGCCGTTCCAGTAGAACTGCTGGCGCGGCACCTGATGGGCGCCCCAGTCGCGCGGCAGGCAGTCGTGCACACCGATCCAGCCCCCGGGTTCCAGACAATCGAGCGCATTGAGGATGTCGCGCCGGACCTGGGCGTACTCGTGCAAGCCGTCGATGAAGACGAGATCGAAGGAGAGCGTGTTTCCGGCGAAGAATTCGTCGCTCGTCATGCGGTGGGTGCCGCCGCGTGCAGGGTCGACGCCGATCTTCGTCGGGCACCAGACCGTGTGAAAGAGCTTGTCGTCCTGGCAACCGATCTCGAGATAGCGCTTGGCATCGATCCGGTGTGCGATGAGGCCGACGACGGCCCGCCGGTCATAAGGCACGCGCGACCAGTCGAAGTCCAGGCGGCCCGCCTCGGCACGGGGACCGGCACCGACGAGCCCGGCGAGCTTGCGGCGGGCCCATGTGGCCTCCATCGCTGCGCGCTCGGCCAGAAGCTCACGCAAGCGCCCCATGTGCCCCTCCTCAGCTTGTCCCGGCACCACCGCTCCGACCGGCGCCCGGTCTCGCCTCTGGCGCGGCGGCAGACTTGCTCAGCCGCGCCCTGAAAGCAACCAGCGCCGCGCCGTTCAGCACAAGCAGCGCGAGCCCGCTCGCCCAGACCGCGCCGTCGATGCCAAAGGCGAGGTACCCGGCGGCGACTCCGAGACCCTTGGCCAGCACCGCCCCGGAAAGCAACAGCATGGCGACGCGCTCGCCCCCCGTCACGAGGTTGGCATAAAAGAAGAGCCCGACCACGAGGTTCACGGTCTGGAAGGCGGCATAAACAACGAGCAGCGGCGCCCCCGCCCGGAACGGCTCGCCCCAGAGCCCCATCAAGCGTTCGGCGAGGAGCCAGACCAACACCATCACCGGACCGGCGAGCAGCGCCAGCAGCCCCGCATTGCGATGGACGATGGCGCGCACGTCGGCGAGGGCCCCCGCCGCATAGGCCCGCGCGATGCGCGGTGCGACGGGAATGTTGGCGGCGATCACCAGGTTGCCGATGAGCCCTCCCGTGCGCAGCACGGCGCCGAAGAGCCCGACGTCGGCGGCGCTTGCGAGCAGGCCGAGAACGATCACGTCGACCCAGCCGAACAGCGCAAAGGCGAGGGCAGCGCCAAAGAACGGTGCGGCCCGCAGCAACATCGCGCGCAAAGGTCGCCCGCCGGGATCATCGCGCCGGACCGCCATGGCCCCTCCCGCCGCCGCTCCCGTCGCCCGTCGCCAGAGGCCGAAGGCGGCAACGAACGCGAGCCCGTTCGCCGCCAGCAGCAGCCAGCCGATCGCCCCCGGCGTGAGCCGGCCGGCGAGCGCGAGCGTTCCAGCGAGAGCGAGGAGCAAGAACCACGGCAGCACGTATTGCAGCAGCGCCGACGCCGCCGGCTGCTGCCAGCCGCGCAAGGCCTCGGCAACGAGAAGTGTGAGCCCCGCCGGAACCACTGCGAGCATCATCACCGGGAGCATCGCCGAAAGCGCGCCCCCCGCCGATCCGGCAGGGCCGACGAGGCTGGCCACCAAGCCGCAAGCGGCCGCCACCGCGAGCGCCGGCACGGCGAGATTGAAGGCACTCCCGAGGTAGCGTCGCGCCGCGCCGGGATTCCCGTTCGCGTGGGCGGCCGCGACCTCGCGCACCGCGAGTTGCTCGAGGCCGAGGCGGCCCACTGTCGCCAGCACGATGATCCAGCCGAGCCCCACCTGGAAAGCGCCCTGCGCCTCGATACCGAGCGTGCGTGCGACGAGGAGATGGGCGGCGAACGCCGTTGCGATACCGGCAGCCTGGATGAGGCCCGCCCGAGCGATGGCGAGGGCATCGGCCATCCGCGCGGCCGGGCTCATCCGGTGCAACCCTTGCCGATCGCGGGCCGTATGGCGAACCGGCTCACGAGTTCGCGCACGCCGTGCATCGTCCTTTGAGCTCGATCGTGGCCCCCTCGAGCCGCATTCCGGCGCGCTCTGCGAGCTTTCCCGCGAGCGCCAGCAGATCGGCGTCGGTGAATTCCGTCACCCGCCCGCAGGCCGTGCAGATGACGAAGGCCGCCAGATTGCGCACCTCGCATTCCGGATGGCTGCACGCGATGAAGGCATTGAGGCTTTCGATGCGATGCACGAGCCCGGCGCGCTGGAGCTTGTCGAGGGCGCGGTAGACCTGTGGCGGCGCGCGCAGCCCATCGCCGCGCAGCGCTTCGAGAATGGCATAGGCGCCGAGCGGGGTACCGGCATCCGCGAGCGTCGTCAGCACCAGGCGCTCGTTGCGCGTCAGCGTCGCCTCGCCAGGATGCGCCTCGCTCATCCCGTCCCCCTGCGCTTGCTATGGTCGCCGCCCGCAAAGATCGCCCCGACCGGCAACATGCACCCGAGAAAGAGCGCCAAAGCCGCCACGACGATCGAAGGGCCGGCCGGCGTATCCCATGTGAGCGAACCAAAGAGCCCGAGTACGACCGCGAACGCCCCGCAAAGAGCCGCCACGAGCGCCATCGCCTCCGGCCCCGAAACGAGCCGGCGGGCAGCGGCTGGCGGAATGATGAGCATGGCGGTGATGAGCAGCACTCCGACGATCTTCATGGAAATGGCGATGACGAGCGCCATCAAGAGCATGAACACGAGATTCGTTCGAGCCGGCGTCATCCCCTCCGCCTCGGCGATCTCCCGGCTGACCGTCGCGGCGAAGAGGCGGCTCCAGATGGCCGCCAGCAGCGCCAGAACCAATGCCCCACCACCCCAGATGACCAGGAGATCCTGGCTCGACACGGCAAGGATGTCGCCGAAGAGAAATCCCATCAGATCGACCCGCACCCAAGGCATCAGACCGAGACAGACGAGCCCCAGCGCGAGCGAGGAATGAGCCAGCAGACCGAGGATCGCGTCCGAAGAAAGCGAGGCGCGACGCTGGAGTGCGAGGAGGGCCAATGCGATCAGGGCACAGACGACGAAAACCGTGCCCGTCACACTGATCTCGAAGAGCAGCGCGAGCGCCACCCCCAGCAGCGCGGAATGCGAGAGCGTGTCCCCGAAATAAGCGAGCCGGCGCCAGACGATGAAACACCCGAGCGGCCCGGCGACGAAGGCGACCCCGATTCCAGCGAGCATGGCCCGAGTGAAGAAATCATCGAGCATGGCCGCCCCCCGTCCGCCCCTCGGCACCGCCCTCGCCTGGCGAGCCGGGCGAAGGATCGGCCTTCGCGTGTCCATGGGTATGATCGTGCCCGTGCCCATGATCGTGCCCGTGCCCATGATCGTGCCCGTGATCGCAGCAGGCAGCTCCCGCCACTCCGTGTTCGGCGGCGTGGCCCGGCCCCCCGCCCCCCGGCACGATCCGACCGTCCGGCAAGTGGGCGTGGTCGTGGCGATGCTCGTAGACGGCGAGCGTTGCCGCCGCCCGCTCCCCGAAGAGTTGCCGATACTCCGCGCTCTCGGCGACCGAGGCCGGCGTGCCGCGGCAGCAGACGTGACCGTTGAGGCAGACCACATAGTCCGTCGCGGCCATCACCACGTGCAGATCGTGGGAGATCAGCAGAATACCGCAGCCGAGTTCGTCCCGGATCCGCCCGATGAGATTGTAGAGGGCGATCTCGCCGGTGTAGTCCACCCCTTGGACGGGCTCGTCCAGAACCATGAGATCCGGCTTGCGGGCGATGGCGCGAGCCAGCTGCACACGCTGGAATTCGCCGCCCGAGAGCGTGCGAACCTCGGACCCCGCCAGGTGCCCGACCGCCGTGCGCTCGAGTGCCGCCGCGATGGCGGCATCCGCGACGCCACCGGTCAACGCCATGAAACGGCGCACCGTCAGCGGCAATGTCCAATCGACGTGCAGGCGCTGGGGCACATAGGCCACGCGCAGCCCCTCCCGGCGCCACGCCTTTCCCTCGTCCGCCGCCATCAACCCGATGGCCAACTTGGCCGTGGTCGATTTGCCGGAGCCGTTCGGGCCGATGAGCGTGACGATCTCGCGTGGCCGCACCGTGAGTTCGACCCCGCGCACGAGCCAACGCCCGGCCCGGTGCACCCCGGCGCCATCCAAGGAAACCAATGGCGTTGTCGTCTCGCGCATCCCCGTTCCCGTCCCGTCCACCAGGCCCCCGACATTGCCTCCGCACCGGGACTCGTCCGGTCCGGCGCTCTCCGTTGCGCCACTTCGGGGATCCGGCCGTCACCGACCGCGAGCCGTCATGCTCCGGCGATGTCTTGCAATCGCAAATATCGTTATGTTATAGCATTCGCCACCAGACTGCCATAGCAGCGATCGCTCAGCACTACACCGGTCGCTCACCAAACGCCACGGAGGCTATTCGTGAGAGTGATACGAACGTTCGGGTTCTGGGTCCTCGGCGCCGGCTTGGCGCTTGCCGCAACCGGCCGATCCGCCGCAGCGGAGGCGCCGTCCGTGGTGGTCTCCATCAAGCCGATCCACTCGCTCGTCGCCGGGGTCATGGACGGCATCGGCACACCGGGGATTATCGTCGAGGGGGCGGGTTCACCGCACACCGCCAGCCTCAAGCCGTCAAAAGCCGCTGCCATCGAAGCGGCGGGCGTGGTGTTCTGGGTCGGCCACGAACTCGAAACCTTTCTCGAGGGGCCGCTCGAATCACTAGCCGGCAAGGCCCACGTGATCAGCCTCATCGACGCACCGGACCTCGTGCGTCACGAAATCCGCGAAGGCGGCGCATTCGAAGGTCACGCCGACCACGACGGACACGGACACGGACACGGACACGAAGAGGCCAAGCACGACGAACACGATCACGACAAATCCAAGAACCACGATGGCCACGGCCACGGCCACGGACACGGTGAGGCAAAGCACACCGAAGCCGACCATGGGGACGGCGAACATCACGACGAAACCGACGCTCACATCTGGCTCGATCCCGCCAACGCAAAGGCGATCGTCGCGGCGGCCGCCAAGGCTCTCGCCGAGGCCGATCCGGCCAATGGCGGGCGGTACATGGCCAACGCCGCTGCGCTGCAGGCCCGCCTCGACGGGCTGACCACCGATATCGAGACCATCGTGGCGCCGGTGCGCGAGAGGCCCTTCATCGTCTTTCACGATGCCTACCAGTACTTCGAGCATCGATTCGGCCTCGCCGCGGCCGGCTCCATCACGACGAACCCCGAAGTGGCGCCCGGCGCAGAGCGGGTGACGGAGCTGCGGGCAAAGGTGCGTGAACTCGGCGCGGTCTGCGTCTTCTCCGAACCCCAATTCTCGCCCAAGATCGTCAGTGTCATCACCGAGGGAACCGGCGCGCGCACCGGCGTGCTCGATCCGCTCGGAGCCGACATCGCCGCCGGTCCGGAGCACTATTTCACGCTCATGAAGCGCAACGCCGAGGCCATCCGCGATTGCCTGACGCCGGCGAGCTGAGCCGCTGGTATGGGTTACCGTTGAGGTCCGGGTGACGCCGTGCTACCGGCCCCGTCGAGGGTGCGCCGCCATCCGGCCCCGCACCCTCGACGGGAGATCGTGACATGCCGCTCTATGCGTTCGAGAAGCGTCGTCCCAGCCTCGCAGCACCGGAGCGCACCTGGATCGCCCCCGGTGCGCACGTGATCGGCGACGTCGAACTCGCCGCGGACGTGAGCGTCTGGTTCGGTGCGACCCTCAGGGGCGACAACGAAGCGATCACTGTCGGCGCGGGCTCGAACCTCCAGGAAAACGTCATCTGCCACACCGATCCGGGCTTTCCGCTGAGGATCGGAGCCGGCTGCACGATCGGCCACGGAGCGATCCTGCATGGCTGCACGATCGCCGACGACTGCCTCGTCGGCATGGGAGCGACCATTCTCAACGGGGCCGAAATCGGGGCCGGTTCGATCGTCGGAGCGGGCGCCCTCGTCACCGAGCGCAAATCGTTTCCGCCCGGCTCCCTGATCGTCGGCTCGCCGGCCCGCCTCGCACGCGAGGTGGACGAGAAGGGCCGTGAGATCATCCGCCGTTCGGCCGCCGTCTACGTCGCGAAGATCGCGCGCTATCGCACGGGCCTCGAGCCGATCGGGGATTGAGCGCCGCCAACCGCTCGCGGACGCTCCCGCGCCCATCGGGCAACCGGGCTCCGGCCACCGTTTCGCCTTGCCCCTGTGGAAAGCGGCGTTGGAGCAACCAGCGCACTTTGCTAGTTTTGCGCGATCGCCGATTATGACGCTGGTGTGCTTCGTCGAACGAGCCCTGGCACCCGATGGTCGCGGGTAGATGGCGGCGGCACGCGAGGCGAACCTGCCAGCGAAAGCGGTCGAGGAGAAAAGCATGTTGTCGCCAAGCGCGTTTCGCGCGCCCGCACCGCGTGGCGCCTCCGCCCCCCGCTCGACGCAGGCCAGCGCGCCATGCGTGTCTCGCCGGTCGTCATTCAGTCCATACGGCCCATTGGCGCTGGCACTCGCCGTGCTGATCGGCTTCGGCTCCCTCGCCGCCGGCCCGCAACCCGCCCGGGCGGACATGTCGATCTATGTCCTCGTCAACGATGAACCGATCTCCGAGTTCGACATCCAGCAACGCGTCAACCTGCTGCTGTCCAGTTCCTCGCAGATGCGCTCCCGGCTCGAGGCCAAGCTCCGCGCCAAGGACATCAACGAGCGCTTTCGCCAGTTCGCCATGTCGCGCAATCCGCGTAGCCAGGAAGACGTGAAGCGTCTGCAGGGCGAGTTCGTCGAGCGGCTGCGCGAGCAGGCCTTGCGCGAGGTCCGTCCGGGGCTGCGCAATGCGGCCCTCAGTGAACTCGTGAACGAGATCCTGATGGTCCAAGAGGCCAAACGGCTCAACATCGTCGTCGACGAGGAGGAGGTCACGAGGCTGCTCACCGCCATGGCCAAGCGCAGCAATGCGACGCTCGAAGCCTTCGCGGCGAACCTGCGCAGGGGCGGCATCAACATCGCGACCCTACGCAGCAAGGTGCGCGGCCAGGTCGCCTGGAGCCGGGTCGTGCGACGCCGGTATGGCAGCAGTGTCTTCATCGGCGAGGACGAACTCGACGAGACCGTGTCGACCATCGCCACCGGGGAGGAAGGCGCGGGGCCCGTCGAGAAGGTCGAGATGCGTCTCAACCGCATCACCATCCCGCTTTCGGGCCAGATCGACCAGAGCCTGATGGGCCAGCGTTTCGCGGCCGCCGAGGACCTGCGCCAGCGATTCCAGTCCTGCGAGAGCACCGCCAAGCTGGCCGCCCTCGTTCCCGGCGCAACCCACCAGAGCCTCGGGCGCGTCGCACTCGACACGCTGCCCGTGGAGGCCCGCCCGATCCTGGCGGCCGCCCAGGCCGGCCAGATGGCCCCCCCGGTCTTCACCGCGAGCGGCATCCACCTCTATGCGGTCTGCGACCGGCGCAGCGTGGCCGGCGATGAACAGACCCGGCAGGAGGCTCGCAACAAGCTCGAACAGGAGCAACTGGCCTCGCACGCCAAGCGCCTGCTCCGCGACCTCTGCACCGATGCGTTCCTGGAATACAAGGCGGGCGAGCAACCGGGCCAGAAGCCCTGCGGCGAGACCTGAGCCCGTGCGCGCCGACAAGCCACTGGCCGTCACCATGGGTGACCCGGCCGGCATTGGCCCGGAGATCATTCTCGAGGCCTGGTCGGTGAGAGAAGCAGAGCGACTTGCGCCATTCGTTGCGGTCGGCCGTCCCGAATGGCTCCTCGACGCCGCACGGCGGCGCCCGAGGGCCGTACCGATCGACACCATCACCGCGACCGAAGCCCTCGCCGACCCCAGGGCTCTCGGACTTGCGGCTCGCGACCCGAACCGCCTCGTCGTCGTCGCGGTCGGCGATCCCGGCCCCGCCGTCGTTCCAGGCCGACCGACCGAGGCGGCAGCACCCGCCATCATCGCCGCGATCGAGACCTCCGTCGCCCTGATCGCCGCCGGGCAGGCCGCCGGGATCGTCACGGCCCCGATCGCCAAGGCGGTCCTCAAGTCCGCCGGCTTTGCCCATCCGGGGCACACCGAACTCCTCGGTGAACTCAGCCGGCGCCATTGGCCGGTCGAGCCCTGCCAACCGGTCATGATGCTGGTCGGGGCCGATCTCCGGGTCGTTCCGGTCACCGTCCACGTCCCCCTCACCGCGGTCGCCCCGAGCCTCACCGGCGAACTCATCATGAGCGTCGCGCGCATCACGGCACGGGCGCTCACCCGTGACTTCGCCGTCGCCCGACCGCGGATCGCCGTGTGCGGGCTCAACCCCCATGCCGGCGAGAACGCCACTATGGGCACCGAGGAACGCGACATCATCGCCCCGGCCGTCGCCGGCCTCGTTCGCGAGGGGCTGGAGGTGCGCGGACCGCTCCCGGCCGACACACTTTTTCATCCACGCGCCCGGCGGAACTACGATGCCGTTCTCGGCATGTATCACGATCAGGTCCTGATCCCCCTCAAGACGATCGCCTTCGAGAGCGGCGTCAACACCACACTCGGCCTCGCCTTCGTGCGCACCTCGCCGGACCATGGCACGGCTTTCGACATCGCTGGCACGGGAACGGCCGACCCGACCAGCATGATCGCCGCGATCCGGCTTGCCGGCGATATGGTCCGCCGGCGCGACGCCGCACCCGTTGCGCGCGTGAACTGATGGGCTCGAGCGCGGCACCGGGCGACGGACTGCCGGCCCTGCGCGAGGTGATCCGCTTGCTGGAACTGCGGGCGCGGCGCAGCCTCGGGCAGAATTTCATCCTCGACCTCAATCTCACGCGGCGCATCGCCCGTCTCGTGCCGGACCTTGCCGCGCGCTCCATCGTCGAGATCGGGCCCGGCCCCGGGGGCCTGACACGCGGACTTCTCATGGAGGGAGCCGGCCGGGTCCTCGCCGTCGAGCGCGATGAGCGTTTCCTTCCCGCACTGGCGGCGATCGCCGAGGCCTATCCGGGCCGGCTCGAGGTTCGCCACGCCGATGCCCTCGAACTCGATTATTCGTCTCTCGTTACCGCTCCCGGCGCGATCGTCGCCAACCTGCCCTACAACATCGCAACGCCCCTCCTCACCGGCTGGCTGACCCTGACGCCCTGGCCGGACTGGCTCGGTCTGATGGCCCTGATGTTCCAAAAGGAGGTTGCCGAGCGCATCGCCGCGCCGGTCGGCACGCCGGCCTATGGCCGTCTCTCGGTGCTGGCCCAGTGGCGCGCCGAGGTTCGACTGGCCCTGACGTTGCCACCCGCCGCCTTCACGCCGCCACCCAAGGTCTCCTCGGCGGTCGTCGTATTCCGCCCCCGCCCGGTGCCCGAGCCGGTCTGTGCCCCGGCAACGCTGGAGAGAGTCACGGCGGCCGCCTTCGGCCAGCGGCGCAAGATGCTGCGGGCGAGCCTCAAGACCCTGGTTGCCGAGCCCGAAGCCCTGCTCGAAGCGGCCGCGATCGAGCCGACCGAACGCGCCGAGCATGTTCCGGTCGCAGGGTTCGTGCGGCTCGCCGCCGCCCTCGAGGCTCAAAACGCGGCGGGCGATCGGCGTTAGCCGCCTTCGAGCCCGTCGACGAAAGCGCCGAGCCCCGTGCGCCGCCGGGTCCTGAGCCGCTCGCTGGCGAGGATCGAGCGGATCGATTCGACACTCTCGTCGACATCCGCGTTGACCACCACGTACTCGTACTCGCCCCAGTGACTGATTTCCTCCTCGGCGCGCGCCATTCGCTCGGCGACGACGGCGGCGCTGTCCTGGGCCCGCTGACGCAAACGTTGTTCGAGCGCGACGAGCGACGGCGGAAGGATGAAAACGGTGACGACGTCTGCCCCGGCGCGCTCGCGCAATTGCCGCGCTCCCTGCCAGTCGACGTCGAACAGCACGTCGCGGCCCTCGGCGAGCGCCGCCTCGACCGGGGCCTTCGGCGTGCCGTACCCGTTGGAAAAGACGTTGGCCCACTCGAGCAATTCGCCGGCCTCGCGGCGCGCATCGAAGGTGGCGCGGTCGACGAAGTGGTAATCGATGCCGTCGCGTTCTCCCGGACGAGGCGCCCGGGTCGTCAAGGAGACCGAAAGCCGCAGCTCCGCCTCGGCGTCCATGAGGCGTCGCGCGATTGTCGTCTTTCCTGCACCAGAGGGCGAGGAGAGCACGAGCATGAGACCGCGCCGGGGGATCAGGGGATTGCTCATTTCATTCCACGTTCTGGATCTGCTCGCGGAACTGGTCGATGAACGACTTGAGGGAGAGCCCGAGGCGCGTGATCTCGATGTCGCTCGCCTTCGAGCAGATCGTATTGGCCTCCCGGTTGAATTCCTGGGAGAGGAAATCCAATTGACGCCCGGCCGGCTCCCCGGCGACCAGCAGCGCGCGGGCGGCCACGACATGGGCGCGCAGCCGGTCGAGTTCCTCCTGGATATCGGCCCGCGTCGCGATGAGCAGCACCTCCTGGGCGAGGCGCTGGGGATCGAGTTGCTCGGGCCGTTCGCCGAGTGCGGCGATCTGGCGCTCGAGGCGCGCCTTGATCCGCGCGCTGGAGCGGCCCGGGTGGTCGGTGATCTCGGCCACCAGCCCATCGACCCGGTCGATCAATCCACCGAGCACATTGGCCAGTTGGCGCCCCTCGGCGGCACGTGCGCCAACCAGGATGTCGAGAGCCTCCTCGAGCCCCGCGAGCACGCCGGTATTGAGCCGCGCCTCCAGTTCGGCATCGGCTTCCGCCTCGGCGAGTTCGAGCACGCCGCGCACGGCGAGGAGGTCACCGACGCTGATCGCGGTCACCTCGCCCGCCGTCCGGCGCACCTGCCGCGCGATCTCGATCGCCTGCTGCAAAACCGTCTGGTTCACCTTGAGGGCCTGACTGCCGCCCTCCTTGCGCAGGGTGAGCGTCAGGTTGCAATTGCCCCGCGCCAGCCTGCTGGAGCACATCGCGCGCACCTTCGACTCGAGCGATTCCAGGTTCTGGGGAAGGCGCAGGCGCACCTCGAGGTTGCGCCCATTGACGGAGCGAATCTCCCAACTCCAGCTGTAGCCCTCGATCGCGCCGGCCGTGCGCGCGAACCCCGTCATGCTCCTGAGCGCCATGGCCACCTCGGCTCGAATCCCGCGCCCATGGTGGGTCACGTTGCGCGGACCCTACCGGCACCGGACGCTGTCGCCAAGTATTCACGACGTGGACCCGGTGATCGGGAGAATGGCCGACGAGCGGCCCCTCGAGAAGGGGATCGACGGCTATTGCCGGGCGGGCTTTCGCACGGGTACCGGGAACGCATCACCGTCACTCGCGGAAACGACGGCCGGCTGCTGCCCCTCGCTGCTCGCCGGAGTGGTCACGGAAGCGTTGCCCGTGACGACGGCCGGCGTCGCACGCTGCTGACGCTCGATCTGGCGCCATCGTTCGACGTTACGGTTGTGCTCGGCGAGCGTGCGCGCGAACGCATGCCCACCGGTGCCGTCGGCGACGAAGAAGAGATCGTCGGTCGCCTCGGGATTGAGCACCGCCTCGATCGCCTCGCGACCCGGATTGCAGATCGGCGTCGGCGGCAGCCCGTCGATCTGGTAGGTGTTGTATGGCGTCGGCTTGTCGATCTCGCTTCGCCGGATGCCACGCCCGAGACCGCCGCGTCCGAGCGTGATGCCATAGATGATCGTCGGGTCCGATTGCAGACGCATTCCCTGACGCAGCCGGTTGACGAAGACGCCGGCAACGCGCCGCCGTTCATCGGCGCGTCCGGTCTCCTTCTCGACGATCGAGGCCAGAACGAGCGCCTCTTCCGGGCTCCGCAGCGGCAACCCCTCCTGGCGCTTGGCCCAGGCGCGTTGCAGGAAATCGGTCTGCTCGCTCACCATGCGTCCGAGCAGCTCCTGGCGCGGCGTGCCGCGCGAGAAGCGGTAGGTGTCCGGCAGCAGCGTGCCCTCGGCCGGGATCTCCGTGATCTCGCCCTTGAGCAGAGGCTCCTGGTTGAGGATCTCGACCACTTCGTAGCTCGTGCGCCCCTCCGGCACCGCCACCTTGTGGAGGATCGCCTTTCCCTCGACGAGCGTGTCGAGCACCTGGCGCACACTGGCGGCCTGCGGGAACTCGTACTCACCCGCCCTCAGTTTGCGCTGCGCCCGAAAGCGGATCACACCGAGCGTGAAGAGCCACTTGTCGCGCAGCACTCCCTCGCGCTGCAGGCGATCGGCGATGGCATTGACGCCGTCGCCCTTCGGAATGACGACGACCGTCGAATGGGGCAGCGGACCGGGTTTGTTGAACTGGTATTTCACGACCTGCTGAGCGACACCGATCGAGATCAGCGCCATGAGAAGGAAGGTGAGACTGCCACCGAGAAAGCCGATGAACCCGCCGGCGCGCCGGCCCCGCTGGCGACGCGACCTGCGGCGCGGTGGCTCGGGCGGCCGCGTCGGCTCGAGCACCTCGGCGGGACTGCGCGGCAGGATCCCATGCTCGAGGGCACCGACTCCTCTCGGTGAGTCGGGCCGTGGCGGCGCAACGCCCGAACTGCGTGACGCAAACCGAGTCATCTAGGCTCCCGACACCTGAGCGAGTCGATGGCCGAACACTAGCAAGAATTGTGGCCAGAGAAAGTGCAAAGCAGCCCCCGCCGCGAGCCGCCGGTGGTGGGGCGCACGAAGAAATCACGAAGTTGCGGCAACACCACGCAACGGGCTGCGAGCGACCTGCCGCCGCGGCTTTCCCGCTCCGCGAGGCGGTTCGACGCGGTTGGCTTCACGCCGCCCAGCGCCTGAGGACGAGTGACGCGTTCGTGCCACCGAACCCGAACGAATTCGACAATGCGATATCGATCCGGCGCTTGCGGGCCACGTGCGGGACGAGGTCGATACCAGTCTCGACCGACGGGTTCTCGAGGTTGAGCGTCGGCGGTGCCACCTGATCGCGTAGCGCCAGGGTTGTAAAAATCGCCTCGACCGCCCCAGCCGCTCCGAGCAGATGCCCGATCGCCGACTTGGTCGACGACATCGAGAGGTTCGAGGTGTCGTTGCCGAAGAGGCGTTCGACCGCCCGCAGTTCGATCTCGTCGCCCATCGGCGTCGAAGTGCCGTGCGCGTTGACGTAATCGATTTCGCTTGGAGAGACACCGGCACGCTTGACGGCCGCCTGCATACAGCGATACGCGCCATCGCCATCCTCGGCGGGAGCGGTGATGTGGTAGGCGTCCCCCGAGAGGCCATAGCCGATCACCTCGGCGTAGATCCGTGCGCCGCGCGCCTCGGCGTGTTCGAGCGCCTCGAGAACGACGGCCCCCGCCCCCTCGCCCATGACGAAACCATCACGGTCGCGGTCATAGGGGCGCGAGGCCTTCTCCGGGCGATCGTTGAAGCCGGTCGAGAGCGCCCTGCACGCGGCGAACCCGGCGATGGCGAGACGGCAAACCGGCGATTCGGTGCCGCCCGCGACCATGACGTCGGCATCTCCGAAGGCGATCAGCCGGGAGGCATCGCCGATCGCGTGCGCTCCGGACGAGCAGGCCGTGACGACGGCATGGTTGGGACCCTTGAAGCCGTGCCGGATAGAGACCTGTCCCGAGGCGAGATTGATGAGGCGGCCCGGAATGAAGAACGGACTGATCCGCCGGGGCCCCTTCTCGGCGAGCAGCAGCGCCGCCTGCTCGATCCCCTCGAGGCCACCGATACCGGAGCCAAAGAGCACACCCGCGCGTGCCTGTTCGTCCGGTGTCTCGGCACGGTAGGCGGCATCCTTGATCGCCTGCTCGGCGGCCGCCATTGCAAAGATGATGAAGTCGTCGACCTTGCGCTGCTCCTTGGGCTCCATCCAATCATCCGGATTGAATGTGCCCAGTTTGCCATCACCGCGCGGCACCTGACAGGCAATCTGACAGGCGAGGTCATCGACCTGGAAATTCGTCACACGTTTGGCCGCGCTGGCCCCGTCGAGAAGACGCGCCCACGTCTCTTCGACGCCGCAAGCCAGCGGCGAGACCATACCCAATCCTGTTACGACTACCCGGCGCATGATCTCGACCACACCCTCTCACGCCCCGGCGCCCTCGACGCCGCGAACCTCATCCGAACCCTACGCAAGCTCGATGAATGCACGCCCCGCGACCGGCCACAAGGCTGCGGGCGCGAAGGGCCCGCAACCGAGTGTCAGGACTTGGCGTTCTCGAGAAATCGCACCGCATCGCCCACGGTCTGGATGGTGTTGGCCGCCTCGTCCGGGATTTCGCACCCGAACTCCTCCTCGAACGCCATCACGAGTTCGACTGTATCGAGGCTGTCGGCGCCGAGATCGTCCAGGAAGCTGGCCTGCAGCGTCACCTTGTCGGCATCCACGCCCAAATGATCCACGACGATCTTTTTAACGCGGTCAGCAATATCGCTCATCTTTTCGCCTCGTGTTGAAGTGCTCGAATTCACAAGCCGGCATCGGATGAGCGGGATGCGGTTCCGACCGGCAGTCTCAGTTTGCCTCGGGCCTCTGTCCGGGTTGGCCGGCGCCACCGGCGTACGGGACGCCCCGGCCATGGCCGCGTTCATCCCGTCCGATCCGATCCGTCTGACTACACGCGCCCGAAGCCGAGCCGCAAGCGCGGTAGCACAGGGGCGACCGGGTTGGGAGTCTCTTTTCCACCCCTAGATCATGGCCATTCCGCCATTCACGTGAAGCGTCTGGCCGGTCACATAGCCCGCCTCCTCGCTCGCCAGGTAGAGGGCGGCGGCGGCCACGTCCTCGGGCTTGCCGAAGGTGCCGGAGGGGATGACCTGCGCGATCTGGGCGATCTGGGCCTCGTTCAGCGCATCGGTCATCGCCGTCTGGATGAAGCCGGGCGCGATGCAATTGGCCGTGATGCCGCGCGTTGCCACCTCGCGCGCGACGGACTTCGTCATGCCGATCATCCCGGCCTTGGAGGCTGCATAGTTCGCCTGCCCGGGATTGCCGATGACACCGCTGATCGAGGCGATGTTGACGATCCGCCCCCAGCGCCGCTTCATCATGTTGCGAAGCGCTCCCCGCACCAGTGTGAATGTCGACGTCAGATTGACCGCGATGACCCGGTCCCAATCCTCGTCTTTGAGCAGCATGGCCAGATTGTCACGCGTCAGGCCCGCGTTGTTGACCAGGATGTCGAGGTGGCCGAGCGCGGCCTCGGCCTCCTTGGGCAGCGCCGCGACGGCGGCCCGATCGGCGAGATCGCAGACCAGCACATGGGCCCGCTCGCCGAGTTCACCCGCCAACGCTTCCAGCTTGTCACGCTTCGTCCCCGAAAGCGCGACGGTCGCCCCGGCCGCGTGCAGCGTGCGCGCCACGGCGCCACCGATGCCGCCACTCGCCCCCGTCACCAGGGCGCCCTTGCCTTGAAGGCTGAACATGCCGCCATTTCCTCTTGCTGCCGGCAACGCCGGACCTCGTCTCGTGCTCGTCCTAGGTGGCCGCGATCGCCTCGCGCGCCGCAGCGAGATCGTCGGGCGTGCCGACCGACTGGGTCGACATTGCCCGCTCCGTCTGGCGCACGAGCCCGGCCAGCACCTTGCCGGCGCCAACCTCCAGCACGCTCGTCACACCCGCCGCCGCCATCGCGGCAACGCTCTCACGCCAACGCACGGTGCCGGTGACCTGCGCCACGAGATGCTGGCGGATCTCTTGCGCGGACCCGACCGGTCCAGCGAGCACGTTGGCAATGAGCGGCACGACCGGGTCCCGCATGCGCACCTTGTGCAGCGCATCGGACATGATGTCTGCGGCCGGGGCCATGAGCGAGCAGTGGAAGGGGGCACTGACCTTGAGGAGGATGGCCCGCCGGACGCCGAAATCCTTGGCCGCGGCGACAGCGCGCTCGACCGCAGCAAGGCTGCCCGAGACGACGACTTGCCCCGGCGCGTTGTCGTTTGCCACTTCGCAAACGCCACCCCCACTCGCGGCGTGCGCGGCGAGCGCGCGCGCCTGTGCGAGTTCGACCCCGAGTAGCGCGGCCATCGCCCCCTCACCGACCGGCACCGCGGCCTGCATGGCCCGCCCGCGCGTGCGCAAGAGCAGCGCTGCATCGCCGACCGTGAAGGTGCCCGCGGCCGCGAGAGCCGAATATTCACCGAGCGAGTGACCGGCAACGAACTTCACCTGGCGCGCCACATCGAGCCCGCATTCGCTCTCCAACACCCGCAAGGCCGCGAGCGAGACCGCCATCAGCGCCGGCTGTGCGTTCTGCGTCAACGTCAGCGTCTCTTCCGGACCGTCCCGCATCAGCTTGCTCAGCGGCTCGCCGAGCGCCGTATCGACCTCCTCGAATACCGTACGCGCGACCGCGAACGTGTCCGCGAGGGCCATGCCCATGCCGACCGCCTGACTCCCCTGGCCGGGAAACACCAACGCCAGCGTCATGACCGGTCCTCCGCGCCCTACCCATCACCCGATGCCTCATCCGCAGTGGCATCCGGAGCGCGACAGTGTCAAGCGCGCGCCCGCCCCTCCCGCCAAGCCTCTGTCGGTCCGAATCGGTGGCGACCGCACCAGATTTCTCTTGCGCGTCGGCACGCCCCGCGACTAAAAGCGCTCCTCCGCTTCGGTTGAGGGCTGAACGGATCCCGGACGCATGTTCGCGGATCCCGTGTCCTCGCTCTTTCGGGTCAACTTCTGGGCCAAGCATCGCGCACCGGCTCAAGGGAGGCTAGGCGCCGAAGCGACCACATCGAGAAGGGCCCAGACCATGCCGTTGTACGAGCATGTTTTCCTCGCTCGTCAGGACGTCTCGAACCAGCAGGTCGAGACCATGACGAAGGAGTTCCAGGCGATCATCGAAGGCGGCGGCGGCAAAGTCGCCAAGACCGAGCACTGGGGCGTCAAGTCCCTCGCCTATAAGATCAAGAAGAACCGCAAGGCGCACTACACGCTCCTCAACATCGAAGCCCCGCACGCCGCGGTCGCCGAGATGGAGCGTCAGATGAGCCTCAACAGCGACGTGCTGCGCTTCATCACCCTCAAGGTCGACAAGCTCGAGAGCGAGCCGAGCGCCATGATGCGCAAGAGCGACCGCGACGACCGCCGTGGTCCGCGTGGCGACCGCGGCGACCGTGGTGATCGCGGCGAGCGCCGGGGCGGTCGCGACGACCGTGGACCGCGTGGACCGCGCGGCGATCGCGGCCCCGAGCGCAGTGGTGAACGTGGCGCAGAGCGCAGTGGCGAACGCCGGTTCGAGCCGCGCCGCCGTGACGAGAGCGAGGTGACCGAGTGATGGATATCGCACAGCTTCCGGTCCGCCGGCCGTTCTTTCGCCGTCGCAAGACCTGCCCATTCTCTGGCGACAAGGCACCCGTGATCGACTACAAGGACGTGCGTCTTCTGCAGCGCTACATATCCGAGCGCGGCAAGATCGTGCCGAGCCGCATCACCGCCGTCTCCGCCAAGAAGCAGCGCGAACTGGCGCGCGCCATCAAACGGGCCCGCTTCCTCGGCCTCCTGCCCTACATCATCCATAGTTGACGTAGGCGGAGCAAAAATCTGCAACCGGGGCGGGGCGCCGGCTCGCCCGTCCCCGGAAACGCATGCACGAGCCGGCAGAGACCATTGGGTTGGCGGACCTCGCGTCCGCCTAACCGCCTGGGGCGGGACAGCATAACCATGGCGCAGGGCATCCTCATCGGGATCACGGCCGGCCTCGTGTCGGCCTTCATCTCCGTATTTCCGCTCCCGCTCTACATTGTCGGTTTCGGCTGGGGCCCGGGCGCCGCTCTCGCCGGTGCGCTGTCGGGCGCCCTCCTACTCCTGTCGGCTTCCGGCCCCCTTGCCGCCAGCGCCTATCTCGCGCTTTTTGCGCTTCCGGCGACGATCATCGTCTGGCTCCTGCGACCGCAAGGCGCGCCTCGCACCTCTCCCGACGACCTGTCACCGGCCGCGCCCCCCATCGACGACCGTCGCGCTGCCGGGCTTCGGGCCGGCCATGTGCTCGGCCTCGTCACGCTCCTTGGCGGGGCCGTCGCCGCTCTCGCCGTGTTCGCTCTCGGCAGCGACCTCGAGAGTTATCGCGGCGCCATCCGCGGCTGGCTCGACGAGGGCATGGCGAGCGACCTCGAGCAATTGACGGGCAAGGCGCTGAGTGGACCGGATCGCGACGAACTCGCCAACATCACGACCTTGACGTTCCCGACTGTCGCGGCGCTGACCTGGATGCTGGCCACCCTCTCGTGCGCATTTCTGGCGGCACTGATCGCGCGCGCCATGCGCCTCCTCCAAGGGGCCTGGCCCGACTTCGCGGAAATGGATCTCCACCCCCTGATGCCGCTCGCTTTCGGAGCTGCCCTGGCGGCGTTGTTCCTGCCGGATCTCGGGGGCATCATAGGCGGTGGTTTTGCGAGCGCGATGCTGGCCGGGCACGTGCTTCTCGGCCTCGCGATGGCGCACGGGGCAACGCGCGGCCTCTCCCAGCGCGCCTTCATTCTCGTTGCCGTCTACCTCGGCATCCTCCTGCTCGGGCGCATCGGCTTTTTCATCGTCGCGATCTTCGCGGTCGCCGAACCATTGCTGGGGCTGCGCGAGAGCGCGCGCCGGCGCCGACTGGGGAGGGGCCCGATATGAGCACGCGCACCGGTGCCCCGCAGTCCCTGCGACCGAGACCACCAACCCTGTAACAGTCGGTCGGATCGTCCTGAACGGCAGACCGACACACCCCAACGCTGGAACACCGACAAGAGGAGATCATCATGAAAGTCATCCTGCTCGAGCGCATCGCACGGCTCGGCCAGATGGGCGATACCGTCACCGTTCGCGACGGCTTTGCCCGCAACTACCTGTTGCCCCAGCAGAAGGCCATGCGGGCGACCGCCGACAACATGAAGCGCTTCGAGGGCCAGCGCGCCCAGCTCGAAGCCCGCAACCTCGAGCTGAAGCAGGAGGCGAGCGCCGTCGCCGCCAAACTCGAGGGCCAGAGCTTCATCGTGATCCGCCAGGCCGGCGACACCGGCCAGCTCTACGGCTCGGTCGCAACGCGCGACATCGCCGAGGTCGTCTGCGAGGGCGGCTATTCGATCAACCGCAACCAGGTCCAGCTCGACCGGCCGATCAAGGCCCTCGGCGTGCATGACCTCAAGATTCGCCTGCATCCCGAGGTCGAGGCCGCCATTCGCATCAACGTCGCACGGTCGCCCGAGGAAGCCGAGCGTCAGGCCCGGGGCGAGGACGTCTCCGTCATCCAGGACGATCTCGCCGACATCTTCGCGGAAGGCGGTGAGGACCTCTTCGAGGAAGGCGCCGAGCCGGGCGAGGAGCCGGGCGGCGACGAAGCGGCGTCCTGACGCCGGGCGGCACGCCGTCGGCCCGCGGACCCGTGCGATTCGCCGGGCTGGCAAGCGCCGAGCGGTCGCGACCGGGCGGGTTGCATGCACGCGTGTGCATTGCGGGGAGGAGCGGGCAGGAGAGGGGCGGGGCGATCCGACGAGCCGATCCCCTCCTCCCGAATCGCCCTAGCTTTCGAGCATGAGCACACCCCATCCCCAGACCGCCGGTGGCGCGCTGTCCGCCGGTGCCCTTCCCGCCAGCGCGGAGACACCCGCCTTCCGCCGGGCGCCACACAACATCGAAGCCGAGCAGGCCCTGCTCGGTGCGCTCTTGCGCAACAACGAGGCGCACGACCGCGTCTCGAGCTTCCTCAAGGCCGACCACTTCTACGAGCCCCTGCACGGGCGCATTTTCGATCTCATCAGCCAACTCGTCGGGGCCGGGAAATCAGCGAGCCCGATCACGCTCAAGACCTTCCTCGAGAGCGCCGAACCCGTCGGCGAACTCACGGTGCCGCAATATCTCGTGCGCCTCGTCGCAAGTGCCCCCGCGATCATCAACGTCGCCGAATACGGCCGCGCCATCTACGACCTCGCGGTCAGGCGCAGCCTCATCACCATCGGCGAGGACCTCGTCAACGTCGCCTACGATTCCCCCATCGAATTGCCGCCCGAGCGCCAGATCGAGGAGGCCGAATCGCGCCTCTACAGCCTCGCCGAGACGGGCAAGTACGGGCAGGGCTTCGAGAGCTTCAATCATGCCGTCAGTCAGGCCGTGGACATGGCGGCGGCGGCCTACCAGCGCGACGGCGGGCTTTCCGGCATCGCCACGGGACTGCGTGATCTCGATGCCAAGATGGGCGGCCTCCAGTCCTCGGACCTCATCATCCTCGCCGGCCGCCCGTCGATGGGCAAAACCTCGCTTGCAACCAACATCGCCTTCAACATCGCGCAGGCTTACCGTCCCGGCACCGACGGGTCCGGCCGTGCCGCGAACGGCGCCGTTGTCGGGTTCTTCTCCCTGGAAATGTCGTCCGAGCAGCTCGCCACCCGCATTCTGGCGGAGGCGGCCGAGGTGCCGTCCGAGAAGATCCGCCGTGGCATGATCGATTCCGACGAGTTCCAGCGCCTTTCCGGCGCGGCCAAGGCCATCTCCACGCTGCCACTCTACATCGACCAGACCGGCGGCCTCACCATCGCCCAGCTCGCCGCGCGCGCACGGCGCCTCAAGCGCCAGAAGGGCGTCGGCCTCCTCGTCGTCGACTACATCCAGCTCCTCTCGGGCTCCTCGCGCAGCCAGGCGGGTGGGCGCGTTCAGGAAATCACCGAGATCACCACCGGCCTCAAGGCGCTCGCCAAGGAGTTGCAGGTGCCGATCATCGCCCTCTCGCAGCTCTCGCGTCAGGTCGAGAGCCGCGAGGACAAGCGCCCGCAGCTCTCGGACCTGCGCGAATCCGGCTCCATCGAGCAGGACGCCGACGTGGTCATGTTCGTGTTCCGGGAGGAATACTATCTCGAGCGCACCGAGCCGCGCCCCGACGATCCCAAGTATGCGGAATGGCGCCAGAAACGCGAGGCCGTGCGCGGTCAGGCCGAGGTCATCATCGGCAAGCAGCGCCATGGCCCGACGGGAACGGTGGTGCTGCAGTTCGAGGGCGCGATCACGCGCTTCTCGGACCTTGCGCCCGGCGAGCGTTTGCCGCAGCGATACGAATAGCGATACCGGTGGCCCGATCGAAGGCCGCACATGTCGGAGGGTGAACTGAGCGCGAGCGGACACTCGAGCCCTTTGGGGATGACGAGCGCGGCGCCCGACGGCGGCACGACGGGTCGCAACGTGCCGTACCGCATGAGTGCGACGACCGGACGCGAGCTGGCGACCGTGCTCGCCGGCCTGCCCGCCCATGCCCCGGCCGCCATCGTGATCGATCGCGGCGCGCTGGTCGCCAACCATCGCTACCTCGCCGCATTGGCGCCGCGCACCGAAATCGCCCCGGTCGTCAAGGCGGACGGCTACGGCATCGGCGTGGCCGAGGTGGCGCGCGTGCTCGCCGGCGAGGGCGCGCGCACCTTCTTCGTTGCGACCCTCGAGGAGGCGATCGCCCTGCGCCGCCATTTGCACGCGGTGCTCGGCCCCGCGCGGCGCGCGGACATTCATGTTCTCGACGGGTTGCTGCCGGGATCGGGAGAGGCGTTCCGCGAGCATGGCTTGCGCCCGGTGCTTTCCTCGCCGGGCGAGGTCGAGGAATGGCTCTCGTGCTGCAGGCGCTGGGCGAGCCTCGAGCCCGCAGCGCTGCATGTCGACACCGGCATGACGCGACTCGGCCTGATGCCGAGTGAAGCGCTCGCCGCCGCCGCCGAGGGAGCGCTGAAGCCGGCCCTGCTGATGTCGCATTTCGCCTGCGCCGACGAGCCCTCGCACCCGCTCAACGGCGATCAGTCGCGCCGCTTTGCCTCCGTACGATCGGCCTTTGCCGGGGTGCCCGCCAGCCTTGCCAACTCGGCCGGTCTCCTCGCCCATCCGGCGAGCCATCTCGATGTGGCACGCCCGGGCTATGCGCTCTATGGCGGCAAGGCGGTCGCCCCCTCTGTCGGCCTCGGAACCATGGCGCCGGTGGTGCACGTCTTTGCACGCATCGCCCGGCTGCTCGAAACCGACGAGCCCGTGTGCGTCGGCTACGGAGCCGCGCAGAGCGTCCAACCGCGCCGCGTGCTCGCCACGGTGACCTTCGGATATGCCGATGGGCTCCTGCGCGGAGCGGGCTCGAGCAACCAGCGCGACGGCCACGCCGTCCACGTCGCGGGCCACCGCGCGCCGCTCGTCGGGCGCATTTCGATGGACCTCCTGGTGGCCGATGTGAGCGCGGTGCCCCGGGCGCTCTGCCAGCGTGGCGCCTGGGTGGAGATCGTCGGCCAGCATGCCACGATCGACGATCTCGCAAACCACGCCGGCACGATCGGCTACGAATTCCTGACCCGCCTTTCCCGTCGCATCCCCCGCGTCTGGATCGGCGGCGGCACGACCGGGGCGCAAGAAGCACTCCACGGCAGCCCGCCTGCACCGGAGGTCTGACGATGGCACGAGCCCGCACGAGCTTCGTCTGCCAGGAGTGCGGCGCGAGCCACACGCGCTGGGCCGGTCAATGCTCGGACTGCGGCGCCTGGAACAGCATCGTCGAGGAGGCAGCGGCCGCGACGGCCGTTCCGGGCGCCGGACAGCCTACGGGCAAGGGGCGGATCGTCACCCTCGAGAACCTCAAGGGCACGCCCGACGAGGCGCCGCGCATTCGCACCGGCATCGGCGAACTCGACCGGGTTACGGGCGGCGGCATCGTGCCGGGCTCGGCGTTCCTGGTCGGTGGCGAACCGGGCATCGGCAAGTCGACGCTCCTGCTGCAGGCCGCCGCCGCGATCGCAAAGGCAGGCCGCACGGCGATCTATTTCTCCGGCGAGGAGGCGACCGCGCAGGTGCGTCTGAGGGCCGAACGACTCGGCCTTGCCGACGCTCCCGTCATGCTCGCCGCCGAAACCAACCTCGCCAACATCATCGCCACCCTCGACAAGGTCCGCCGGGCCGACCTCGTCGTCATCGATTCCATCCAGACCCTCTGGAGTGATGGCCTCGAATCCGCGCCCGGCAGCGTCGCCCAGGTGCGCAGCGCCAGCCAACTCCTCATCCGCCACGCCAAGGCCTCCGGGGCCGCCCTCCTCCTCGTCGGTCACGTCACCAAGGAGGGGCAGATCGCTGGCCCCAAGGTCGTCGAGCACATGGTCGACACGGTGCTCTACTTCGAGGGTGACCGGGGTCGCCCCTTCCGCATCCTCAGGGCCGTCAAGAACCGCTTCGGCGCCACCGACGAGATCGGCGTCTTCGAGATGGCGCAGGAGGGCCTCCGGGAGGTGGCCAACCCGTCCGAGCTTTTCCTCGGCGAGCGCGACGCAACGAACCCGGGTGTGGCGGTCTTTGCCGGCGTCGAGGGCACGCGGCCAATCCTCGTGGAGGTCCAGGCTCTGGTCACGCCCTCGCGGCTCGGCACTCCTCGCCGGGCGGTGGTCGGTTGGGACGCCAGCCGTCTCGCCATGGTGCTCGCCGTTCTGGAGGCGCGCTGCCGGGTTCGGCTCGGTGGCCACGACGTCTACCTCAACATCGCGGGTGGGCTGCGCATCGGCGAGCCGGCCGCAGACCTCGCCGCGGCTGCCGCCCTCGTTTCGGCGGCGGCGGGTCGTCCGCTGGCTCCCGATTGCGTCTATCTCGGCGAAATCAGTCTTTCGGGCGGCCTCAGACCGGTCGGTCATGCCAATATCCGATTGAAAGAAGCACGCAAACTTGGTTTTAGATCGGCGGTGGTACCGGCAGGTGGCGAACTGGAAGGTGGCGGCTTCGATCTCGCGTTGCAGCGCCATGCCCGCCTTGCCGAAGCGATCGCGCCCATCCTTCCGGCGGGCGGCCTTCCCGATCGCGCCGAGGACGGGGGCGTTGACGATGATGGGGATGGCTAGGGTGCGTCACGCGACGGCCGCACCCCGTCGGTTTTGGAATCGTGCTAATCTGCCGGTCGCTGCACGCTGTGCGACGGTTGACCCGGCCTGCCTCCCGGCCCTGGTCGAGTTCCAGGCGGAGCGCATTGTCACTTGGCGTATAGAGGATCAGGCATGATCGGTCCGCTCACCTATCTGGATGTCGCCCTGCTCGGGCTCTGTCTGATTTCCGGGCTCCTGGCCATGGCCAGAGGCCTGACCCGCGAACTGCTCTCCATCGTCTCCTGGCTGCTCGCGGCGGCCGCGACCCTGTGGGTCGTGCGCAATCAAAAAGACCTTGCCGAGCAGCTGGCCGACCAGTTCTTCCAGTCGACGACCCTGTCGCTGATCGTCCTCGGCGCCGTGACCTTCATGCTGGTGCTGCTCATCGTGCACATCATCACCATCCGCTTCTCGGACACGATCCTCGAGAGCGGAATCGGATTGATCGACCGTGTGCTCGGTTTCGTATTCGGCGTTGCGCGCGGCTTCCTTCTCGTGGTGATCGCCTATCTGTTCTTCGAATTCCTCGTCGAGGAGAACAAGCAGCCGGTCTGGGTCAGCAAGTCGCAATCGCTGCCCTATATCAAGTCGACCGGTCACACCGTGCGGGCCATGCTGCAGGGCATCCTTCCGGAAGACTTCTCCATTCCAGGAATCGGGGACGGCAACAACGCTGGCGACCAGCAGGGGTGAGATCGTGGGCACGGCGCTCGTGGGCGCCGGAGCGGGGCCGGTTGAGGAGCTTATGATGGCTGAGGACGGCGGCAATCCCTGGCAATGCGGTGGCGCGGGCGCGGGCGCCACCAGCGCTGAGACGACGCCGCTTCGGGCAGAGGCCCGTGATCCCGCCTGGCTCGAGAGCTACGGCGACCGGCTGAGGGAGGAATGCGGCGTCTTCGGCGTCTTCAACGCCGATCAGGCCGCAGCGATTACCGCTCTCGGTTTGCACGCCCTCCAGCATCGCGGACAGGAGGCGGCCGGCATCGTCTCCTTCGACGGCGAGCGCTTCCATGCCGAACGCCGGCTCGGGCTGGTTGGGGAGAATTTCAACAATCAGGCCGTCATCGAAAAGCTCGCCGGCCGCGCGGCCATGGGGCACGTGCGCTATTCGACGACGGGAGAAACGGCGCTTCGCAACGTCCAGCCCCTCTTTGCCGAACTCGACTGCGGCGGCCTCGCCGTCGGCCACAACGGCAACCTCACCAATGCCCATACGCTGCGCACCCAGCTGATCGAGGCAGGGGCCATTTTCCATGCGACATCGGACAGCGAGGCGATCCTGCATCTCGTTGCCCAGAGCAATCGCCAGCGTCTCATTCCCCGTTTCATCGATGCGCTCGGCCAGCTCGAGGGAGCCTACGCCCTCGTTGCGATGACCGAAGAGATGCTGATCGGCGCGCGCGATCCACTCGGAATCCGCCCGCTCGTGCTCGGTCGGATGGGTGACGCTTGGGTGCTGGCCTCGGAAACCTGCGCTCTGGACATGGTCGGCGCCGCCTTCGTGCGCGAGGTCGAGAACGGCGAGATCGTGGTCATATCGCGCGACGGCATCGAGTCGCACCGCCCGTTCCCGAAACGCCAGCCGCGCCCCTGCATCTTCGAGTTCATCTATTTCGCCCGCCCCGATTCGATCGTCGGCGGGCGATGTGTTTACGACATGCGCAAGGCAATGGGGCGCGAACTCGCCATCGAGTCGCCAGCCCCCGGCGACGTGGTCATCCCGATCCCGGATTCGGGCGTCCCCGCTGCGATCGGATTTTCGCAGGCTGCCGACCTGCCGTTCGAACTCGGCATCATCCGTAACCACTACGTCGGTCGCACGTTCATCGAGCCGGAGCAGCGCATCCGCCAACTCGGCGTGCGCCTGAAACACTCCGCCAATCGCGGCGTGATCGAGGGCAAACGCGTCATCCTCATCGACGACAGCGTGGTGCGCGGGACGACATCGAAGAAGATCGTCGATATGATGTTCGAGGCGGGCGCCCGCGAGGTCCACATGCGGATCGCGTGCCCGCCGATCAAGCATCCCGATTTCTACGGCATCGACACGCCGAACCCCAAGGAACTGCTCGCCGCCTGCATGGACCTCGAGGCCATGTGCGCCTTCATGGGCGCAACCAGTCTGGCGTTCCTCTCGATCGACGGCATTTACCGCGGCCTCGGTCTCGGACGGCGCGATCCCGCACAGCCGCAGTTCACCGATCACTGCTTCACGGGTGATTATCCGACGCCATTGACCGACCAATGCGGTGTCGGCGGTCCGCGCCAGCTCTCGCTGCTGGCCGAAGCCAGCTGAGGGCCTGCACCCTGACGGGCGCCGTCAGCTTCTCGAAAAGGCTTGTCTGCCTGGGTCGGAAGGTGGCGGTGCTGGTTTTCGCGGCCGGCCCGCCTGCCCTGTCAACCAGCACAGGTGGTTATCGGGCACGCCACATTGCCAACGTTGCATAATCGTACCAAATACGGAGCATGTGGCGGGCCCGTCGGTTCCGCCGTGTCCCATGACCCGCGAGGGAGGACCACTTGAGATCATTCGCAATCGCCGTCTGTGCCGCCGCCGGCACACTCGCGCTCACGACCGGATCGGCCCTGGCCACCCAGATCAACACCGGTGGCGAGACCGGTGCCTATCACAGCCGCTTTTGTCCCGAACTCCGCAAACAGATGGCCAAGTCGGCATTCGAATTCGAGTGCGTGGCCTCGCAGGGCTCGCGCGAGAATATCCAGCGTGTCCTCGGCAATCCCGAGCAGATCGCCTACTCGCAGTTCGACGTCTATGCGCTGGAGCGCGAGATGACGGGCGGCGAGGAGACGCTGACCACGCTGCGCACCGATCTCGGGCGCGAGTGCGTGTTCATGGTGACCCGGAATCGCGACCTGACCAGCTACGGGGCGATCGCGAGCGTCGCCCCCGACCTCAAGTTCGTGCTGCCGCCCGAGCGGTCGGGCAGCGCCGCGACGTTCGAGTTCCTCCAGCAGATCGACCCGGACGGCTTGGCTCTCGCTCAGGACATCACGTATGCCGAGACCACGGACGCCGCCATCGAAGCTGCCCTCGCCGACGAGCGAACGGTGACGCTCTTCGTTCAGTTCCCCGACCCGAACAATCCGCGCTTCAAGGCCATCGACCAGGCCGAGGGCGTCTTCGTCCCGGTGCTCGACCGCAATATCCTGCGCCAGCAGATCAACGGCGAGAAGATCTACTATGCCCAGGAAACCGAGCTGACCAACCCGCGCTGGCACAAGGTCGGCACCGAGGTGGTGACGGCTTGCACGCCGATGGTGCTCTTCACGGGCGCATCGTCGCTCATCGAGGACGGCAACAAGCGGCGCGACCACGAAGACATGATCAAGACGGTGCGCGCCATCCCGGCCGAAGATCTGCAGCCGCGCGAAGGCCTCTTCCAGCGCATCTGGAAGAAGACCAAGGAGCTGTCGGCCCGCAGTGTCGAGCGCGCCATCCAGCTATCCGAGGACGCTCGCGAGGCGGCCGGCCCGACCTTGGACCGTGCCCGCGAGAAAGCGGGCGAGCTGGCCGACACCGCGCGCGAGAAGGGCGGTGAGCTTTGGCAGCAAGGCCGCGAGATGATCGACCGGGCCCGCGAGCAACTCCAGAACAACTCGCAGTAGGAACGGTGGAAACGGCCGGCCGGCGGCGGGCGAGCCGATCACCCGTCGGTGGCCGGTAATGTCCGCTCCGGCAGGCAGCGGCGAGAGCCGCGGGGACGTCGCCGGCTCCCACAATCCAGTGCGGCCCGCCTCGAGATCGGCGGACCACCTTGCCAGCCTCCACCGGGGATGATCGATGAGTGAACGGCTGGACGGTCGCATCGCCTTGGTGACGGGCGCCTCGCGTGGCATTGGGCGGGCCGTCGCGCTCGCTCTCGCCAAGTCCGGCGCCCATGTGGTGGCACTCGCGCGCACGCGCGGCGCGCTCGAGGAACTCGACGACGAGATTCGCACCGCGACCGGCCAATCGGCAACGCTCGTCACACTCAATCTGCGCAACGCCGAGATGGTGAACGCCCTCGGCCCGACCCTCTACCAGCGTTGGGGCCGGCTCGACATCCTCGTTGCCAACGCCGCCGTGCTCGGCCCCATCTCGCCGCTCGACCATATCTCGGACACCGACTGGATGGAGACGCTGGAAACCAACGTCACGGCGTCCTGGCGCCTGATCCGCACCCTGGACCCGCTCCTCAAACGCTCACCGGCCGGCCGCGTGGTGATGGTCACCTCGGGCGCCGTCGACCGTTGTCCGGCCTTCTGGGGCCCCTACAGCGTCTCCAAAGCGGCCCTCGAGGCGCTTGCCCGCACCTACGCCGCCGAGGTCGCCAACACGGCCATCCGCGTCAACTTGCTCAATCCGGGCCCGATCGCGACACGTATGCGGGCAAAGGCGTTTCCGGGCGAGGACCCGGCCACGCTGCCGGCACCCGAAGCGGTCGCCCCGCTCTTTCTCGAGCTTGCGAGTTCAACTTGCACGAGCAACGGAAAGCGCTACGACTTCAAGCCCCACTGAACAGTGGCGGGTCGGCGGAAAAGCCGACTGAACGCTTGTCAAGCCGGCCCGGAGCATTGTTTCTCCGGCCATCTGGCGATATAAGCCGCTCGCCGGGCGCAGACACCCTTGGAGGCACCCCCGGCCATGGAGGGGCGCGTGGCGTTGAGAGGCCAAGCGACCCCATTTTCTATTGGAGAACGCAATGGTCGACGCCATCGAATTGAAGGCCACGGCGCGCAAGCTTGGCGGCAAGGGGGCCGCAAAGCAGATTCGCCGCAAAGGTCTCGTCCCCGCCGTGGTCTACGGCGACAAGAAAGCCCCCGAGCCCGTCGTGCTCGAATACATGCCCATCAAGAAGCAATACGACACGGGCCACTTTCTTTCGACGATTTACACGCTCGACGTCGACGGCAAGTCGGTGCGCGTGCTGCCGCGCGAGATCCAGCTGGACCCCGTCCGCGATTTCATCATCCACGTCGACTTCCTTCGCGTCTCCAAGGATTCCGCCATCACCGTCTACGTCCCGGTGAAGTTCCTCAACGAGGACAAGTGCCCCGGCTTGAAGCGCGGCGGCGCGCTCAACGTCGTGCGCCACGAGGTCGAGCTGATCTGTCCGGGCGACCGCGTTCCCGACTTCATCGAGGTCAATCTGGAAGGCGTCGAAATCGGCCATTCGGTGCACATTTCCGCGGTCAAGCTGCCGGAGGGAACCAAGCCCACCATCGCCGACCGGGACTTCACGATCGCCACGATCGCCGGTGCTGGTGGTGGTGAGCAGAAGGCCGAAGGCGAGGAGCCGGAGGCGTCCTGATCGGCGACCGGCCGACGTCTTGCGCGAGTGGCTCCGGGGTGGGCGGTCGAACGGCCCGCCCCGCCCGCTCGGTGCGCATCTGACGACGACCGCCATTCTGGTGCCGGCCTCGAACCGCGAGCAGGACGGGAGACGCTGCGATGAAGCTCATCGTCGGCCTCGGCAACCCAGGCCCGAAATATGCCCGCAACCGTCACAACATCGGGTTCCTCGCCGTCGAGGAGATCCATCGCGCCAACGGTTTCTCTCCCTGGAGGAAGAAATTCCAGGGAGAGATCGCGGAAGGCACGATCGCGGGCGCCCGCTGCCTGCTCCTCAAACCGCAGACCTACATGAACGAATCCGGCCGCTCCGTGGGCGAGGCCATGAGATTCCACAAGATCGTCCCCGCGGACGTGATCGTGCTGCACGACGAACTCGATCTTGCCCCCGGTAAGCTCCGCGCCAAGCTCGGTGGCGGCAACGCGGGGCACAATGGCCTGCGCTCGATATCGGCACACATCGGCGCGGATTTCTGGCGCGTCAGGCTGGGCATCGGCCATCCGGGCCGCAAGGAGCTGGTGCAGCCCTGGGTGCTCGGCGATTTCGCCAAGGCCGACGAGGTCTGGTTGACGGAAATGCTCAGCGCCATCGCCGGCGCCGCTCGGCATTTGGCCGCCGGCGATACCAACCGCTTCATGACGGCCGTCGCCGAGGCAACACGCGGTGAGGCGCCACAGGAGCGGACCGAGGCGAGCCCCGCAGGCGCAGGTAGACCCGCCCCGACATCCAAACAGGCAACCGCCACGCCCGCCCTGAACCCACGCGGCGACGCCGCCGCCGGCCGAGCTCTCCCACCCACAGCGCCCGCCCCCCGCGAGGGGCCGCGAAAGTGGGACATGGTTGCCCGCCACACCCCGGATGGCGAGAGCAAGGCCGGTTCGGACCGGCAAGGCTCCGAGCCGGGCGGGGCGGCTCCAGCTGCGCATGAACCGTCACCTTCGGCTTCCCCCGACGATGGCACCTCCGACATTTCATCCACCGACGCGCCCGACGCTGGCGGCGCCACGACGCCCAACCCGCCCGGCAGCCTCGGGGATCAGCTTCGGGCATGGCTGAAACGCGGCTCCCCAAAGACCTGAGCATCGCGGCGAGCACGACAAAAGGGACACCCTGATGGGCTTCAAGTGCGGCATCGTCGGCCTGCCGAACGTCGGCAAGTCGACCCTCTTCAATGCCCTGACACAGACGGCAGCGGCGGAAGCGGCGAACTATCCGTTCTGCACCATCGAACCGAACATCGGCGACGTGCCCGTCCCGGACGCGCGCCTCGAGAGGCTCGCCGCGATCGCCCACTCGGCCCAGATCATCCCGACGCGCTTGACGTTCGTCGACATCGCGGGACTCGTCAAAGGGGCCTCGAAGGGCGAAGGGCTCGGCAACCAGTTCCTCGCCAACATTCGCGAGGTCGACGCGATCGCCTATGTGCTGCGCTGCTTCGTTGACGAGGATGTGACGCACGTCGAAGGGCGCATCGACCCCATCGCGGACGCCGAGATCGTCGAAACCGAGCTGATGCTGGCCGACCTCGAAAGCCTCGAGCGCCGACGGCCGGCCCTCGAAAAGCGCGCCAAGGCCACAGACCGCGCCGGCAAGGAGGCCAAGGAGGCGCTCGCCCTGATCGATCGGGTGCTGCCGGTGCTCGCCGATGGCCGCCCTGCGCGCTCGCTGGATGTGGCGAATGAGGAAGAGGCGGCCTTCCGCCAGCTCCAGCTGCTGACGGCAAAGCCGGTACTCTACGTCTGCAACGTCGAGGAAGCCGCCGCGGCAACCGGCAATGCCATGTCCGATGCGGTCGCAGAGCGCGCCCGCGCGGAGGGGGCAGGCTGTGTGGTCATTTCGGCTCGCATCGAGGCCGAGGTGGCCGGGCTCTCGCCCGAGGAGCGCGACGAATATCTCGCCGAGTTGGGGCTGGCGGAACCGGGCCTCAACCGGCTCATTCGCACCGGCTACGAGCTGCTGGGCCTCGTGACATACTTCACGGTCGGCCCGAAAGAGGCGCGCGCCTGGACGATCACCAAGGGCACCACCGCGCCCAAGGCGGCCGGCGTCATCCACACCGACTTCGAAAAGGGCTTCATCCGCGCCGAGACCATCGCCTACGACGTCTATGTTTCGCTCGGGGGCGAGCAGGCCGCCAAGGAAGCCGGCAAGATGCGCCTGGAAGGCAAGGACTACGTCGTCGCCGACGGCGACGTGATGCATTTCCGCTTCAACACCTGAAGGATCACGGCAACAGACTGCGCAAAACCGCGTCCGATGTATCGCTTCGGAGCAGCGTCAATGGTTCATTGAGCACATTCGGCGAATCCTCCAGCCCCTGGGGCAGGAAGACGGGCGACTCGATGACCATGACCGCAGAACTCGGGTGGACGGCGCTTGGGCGTGCGGCTTGGCCGTGCCGCCGACGGGCGCTCGCAGCCGCACTCACTTGCGCGCTGCTCCTGGTTGCGCAACCGCGCACTGCGCACGCCCTCGAGGATTTTTCTCTCGTCAAACCCGCCACGGCCACCGCGGTCGCCCCGGCGGAACCGGCACCTGCTGCCGCCCGCGAACCGGAACGCGCGGCACTCGCCGTCGTCACGTTGCGCCCGAGCTTCGTGCCCGAGGTCGCCGCGAGCATGCGAAGGGTTTCCTTTGCCTCTCTCGGGCCGACGACGGCCCTCGCCTCGAGGAGCGACGTCGAGGTCGTCACCGAAGGCGCCTCCCCGGCCGTGGTGACGAGCCATCCCGGCGCCCCGCTCGAAGCGAACGCTGCGCCGGGCATCGCGGGTCGAGGCTCCGAGCCGATCGATGGACACCCGGCCGAGGAAGGCCTCGAGCGGGCACCGGCGGCGGCGCCCGAGCCGGCCATCGAATCCGTCGACCGAATGCCGGACGATGGCGAGGTGATCACCATCGTGCTCGTCGGCGACACTGGTTTCAACGCACACCAGGCCGCCGTGCGCGCCGACCGCACCGCCAAACACGGCCGCACCCTCACCTGGGAGCAGACGACCCGCTACGTTGCGCCTCTGCTGACGGGCGAACTCGCCTTTGCCAACATCGAGACCGTGGTAACGGACCGAAACGACCTGCCCGCCAATCCCAAGACCTTCAACTTCCGCAGCCATCCCGCCTCGCTCGAACACCTCGCACGGATCGGCTTCAATCTCTTCTCGCTCGCCAACAACCATGCCGGCGATTACGGGCGTCGCGGCGTGCTCGAAACGCTGCGGCACACCGAAGCGCTCGCCCCGCTCGGCGTCAAGGCGACCCCCGGCCTCGGCCGGAACCACTCCGAGGCGATGGCTCCGGATCTTTTCTCGGTCGGCGAAACGCGCTTTGCCATGAGCGCGCTCGGGATCGGAGGAGCCGCCATCGCCTCCAAGCGCGGCGCCGACGAGAGCCCCGGCCAGCTGAACATCCACAACGAACACGACTACCACGACGCGATCGAGGCATTGGCGGCAGCCCCCTCCGATTACCGTATTCTTTCCATGCACTACGGCATCGAGCTGGAAAACTCCCCCTCCTCCTTCCAGATCAACCGCTGGCGGGAGGAGACCCTCAAGGCACGCGACATCGACCTCATCGTCGGCCACCACGCGCACGTGCCACAGGGGATCGAATTGACCGAGGGAAAGCTGATCTTCTACGGGCTCGGAAATTTCCTCCACCCCGGCACGGCCAACATGTCCGGCAAGGGCCGCTGCAAGGACTGGGGCATTCTCGCACGCGTGCACCTGCTGCGTCGGCCGGACGGGCGCGTCACCGCCGAGGCCGTGGAAGTCATTCCCCTCCGGGACACGCATCTCCAGCCGAGGCCGCTTTCACCGCGCGAAGCGCATCTCAGGATCGCCGCTCTCAACGGCATGTCGCGCCACCTCGACAGGGCGGCGGCAGGCTCGCGCGGCGTGCGTTTTGCTGCCTTGCCCGACGGTCGCGGCCTTTATTGCAGGACACCGAGCGCGGAGCTTCCTGGCCGTCTCGCCGCCCTCTGCGCCGAGCACGAGGAAGCACTGGCGCGCAGCAAGGGCGCCATTCCGGTTGCCGCATGCTCGGGACCGGTGCGTAACCTGCCACCCCCGAGCCCCGCCGTCGCGAGCCTCACGAAACCATCCGATGACGTGGAGGAATCAGCCAGCCCGGGGCGTAGTGAGCGCGCCACGACGCGACCTTCGAGAGCCGAGCGCGTCACGCCCTCCGAGCGCCGCAAGTCCGAACGCAGAGCCCGTCGCCAACGCGAGGCTGGCACAGGCCGGCGCAAGCCCAACGCTGCTCGAGGGCTCGAGGGCTGGGGAGGCGGCGATCCGTTCCGTGCGTCGGGGCGGCTTCCGCAATGAGCAGAACTCGCCCCGACACGAGGGTGCGGGGCGCCATGGCGCGCGCCGCTGCGGCCGTCGTCAGCGCCCGACCGATCGCCTTGCCGACGGCTCAGGCGATGGCCGTCTTGCGATCGTAGGGCACGCCCTTTTCGTCGAGATAGCCGGTCAGCTCACCGGCCTGGAACATTTCGCGGACGATGTCACATCCGCCGATGAACTCGCCCTTGACGTAGAGCTGCGGAATGGTCGGCCAGTTCGAAAACGACTTGATGCCTTCCCGGATGCCCATGTCCTCGAGCACGTTGATGTCCTTGTAGTCGACGCCGACGTAATCGAGGATCTGCACGACCTGGCTGGAAAAGCCGCACTGCGGAAAATTCTTGTTGCCCTTCATGAAAAGGACGACGTCGTTGCCCGCCACCTGCCGGCGGATCCAGTCGTGCACGGTCTGCTCGCTCATTTCTTCCTCCAAACGGCCGGCTGCAAGGGCTCGGCGATGGTTCGTCTCGTCGGCGTGCCGGTCGCAACCGGCATTGGTATCGGCTCAGGGCCGCAACGCTTCTAACAGAATTACGGTCGCATCGTGAGTGCTCCCGGCGTTGACTGCCGTCCGCGATGCGTTCGTCCGCACCTGTGTGGCTCTCAGTCGGGTACGGCCGTCTGCAGCGCGAGGGCGTGCAACACGCCGCCCATCCGCCCGTCCAACGCGTCGTAGATGATCTTGTGCTGTTGCACCCGGGTCAGACCGCGAAACGCGGCCGAGACCACATGGGCGGAGTAATGATCCCCGTCCCCCTTGAGGTCGTGGATCGTCACCCGCGCATCGGGAAGCCGGGTCTTGATCAGCCGCTCGATCTCCTTGGCGTCCATCGGCATGGTCGAGGCTCCTCGGGCGAAACGCCGCCTGTCTATCTAACGTAATTCGCGACACGGCGTTTGTGTAGGGGCCAACCACGGCGCCGCGCCAGCAAAGCCTGCGGCATGGCAAACCGCCGAGCCGACGTCATTCACCCCATCAGACGCGGGAACCAGGCCTCGTGGCCACCGCGCAGGCTCGCGATCTCGATCCGCTCACCGCCGAGCCGCAACTCAACTCCCTCGACTCGGCCGAGCTGGCGGGCCGGTACGCGGAAGGCCTGCGCGCGCCCCTGCACAGCCTCGGCATCGGCCGCGGTGACGGCCACGACGTAGCGCCCCTGCTCCTCGCCGTACCAATAGGCATGCGGCTCGAGACCGGCCGTATCGCCGTCGAGCACCACCCCCCGCCCTCCCGCCATCGCCATCTCGGCGACGGCGACGAGCAGGCCACCGTCGGACACGTCATGCACCGCCAGCGCCTCGCCGTCGCGAATGAGGTCACGCACCAGATGGCCGACCGTCATCTCGCGCGCGAGATCCACCGGCGGCGGCGCCCCGTGGAACCGGCCGGTCACCTGCTCCTGATAGAGTGACTGGCCGAGATGACCGGTCGGCTCTCCAACGAGGAGCAGCACGCAGTCACCCGGCGGCAATGCGATGCCGACGGCCTGTGCCACGTCCGGCACCAGACCGACGCCTCCGATCGCCGGCGTCGGAGGGATCGCAACTCCGTTCGTCTCGTTGTAGAGCGAGACGTTGCCCGAGACGACCGGGAAGGAAAGCGCCTCGCAGGCCTCCGCCATCCCCTCGATGCAACCGACGAACTGACCCATCACCCGCGGCCGCTCCGGGTTGCCGAAGTTCATGCAGTCGGTGATGGCGATCGGGTCGGCGCCGACCGCGATGAGGTTGCGCCACGTCTCGGCGATGGCCTGGCGACCGCCCTGGCGCGGATCGGCCTCACAGTAGCGCGGCGTGACGTCGCAGGTCATCGCCAGCGCCTTGCGCTTGCCGTGGACCCGCACCACCGCCGCATCGCCGCCCGGCCGCTGCACGGTGTCGGCCATCACCATGTGGTCGTACTGCTCCCAGACCCAGCGCCGTGAGGAGAGATGCGGACCGGCGAGCATGGCAGCGAGGGTGCCGAGCAACTCCGGTGCGCACGGCACGTCGCAGGCCGCGACGTGCGGGGCTGGCGGTGTCGGCTCCCATGGCCGCTCGTAGACGGGCGCGCTGTCGGCGAGCGCGGCGACCGGAATATCGGCCTCGATGAAGCCCTTGTGCTCGACGACGAGGCGGCCGGTTCCCGTGGTCTCGCCGATCACCGCGAAATCCAGCCCCCATTTGCGGAAGATCGCCTCGGCGACCGGCTCGGCGCCGGGCTTCAGCACCATGAGCATGCGCTCCTGGCTCTCCGAGAGCATCATCTCGTAGGCCGTCATGCCGGATTCGCGCTGGGGCACGAGATCGAGTCGCAGATGAATGCCGACACCGCCCTTGTCGGCCATCTCGACCGAAGATGAGGTGAGGCCGGCAGCCCCCATGTCCTGAATGGCGATGATGGCGTCTTCGGCCATGAGCTCGAGGCAGGCTTCGATAAGCAGCTTTTCCGTGAAGGGATCGCCGACCTGCACGGTCGGGCGCTTCTCTTCGCTCGCTTCGTCGAATTCGGCCGATGCCATTGTGGCCCCGTGGATGCCGTCGCGGCCGGTCTTGGAGCCGACGTAGACGACGGGTCGGCCTTCGCCACGCGCGGCCGAATAGAAGATGCGGTCCGCCCGCGCGAGGCCGACGCACATGGCGTTGACCAGGATGTTGTTGTTGTAGCGCGCATCGAAGTTCGTCTCGCCGCCGACCGTCGGCACGCCGACGCAGTTGCCGTAGCCTCCGATGCCCGCAACGACACCGGCCACCAGATGGCGGGTCTTGCCATGATCGGGCGCGCCGAAACGCAGCGCGTTGAGGTTGGCGATCGGCCTCGCCCCCATGGTGAAAACGTCGCGCATGATGCCGCCGACCCCGGTCGCCGCCCCCTGGAAGGGCTCGATGTAGGAGGGGTGGTTGTGGCTCTCCATCTTGAAGATCGCGGCATCACCATCGCCGATGTCGATCACGCCGGCATTCTCACCCGGCCCCTGAATGACGAGTTCCCCGGTCGTCGGCAGCTTCTTCAGCCAGACCCGCGACGACTTGTAGGAGCAATGCTCGGACCACATCACCGAAAAGATGCCGAGTTCGGTCGCCAGCGGATCGCGGCCGAGGATCGCGAGCAACTGCTCGTATTCGTCCGGCTTCAGCCCGTGCTCGGCAACGAGGGCCGGGGTGATGGCGATCGCAGGCGCATGGGGCAAGTCGGCGGGCTCGGCGGTCATGCTGGTCTCTCGAGGCGGTGGCGTGCGGATATCGCGGCAACGGACTGGCAATCGCGCCGGCCGCCGGTTCGGCGCGGACTATAGAGGCAGCTCTGGTGCGAAGCGACAGAAAGGCGCGGCGGGCGACTGGGCTTTCAACCGCCGGGTCACCCGCTCGCCCTGGCACAGGGCGGCATGGTGGCTCGCGCGGACCAGCGGGTGCGCGCGAGCCGTATCGTGGGGCCTCAGCGCAGTTCCCAGCTGATGGTGACGGTGGCGCTCAGCGTCTCGGTGCCCGCTTCGATCGGAACCGACTCGGCAATGGCCTTACGCATCATCACGGGCCGGACCGGGACGCCCCCCGTCACCTCGGAAATGCTGATCACCTCGCCCAACCCGGCGCCGGCGGCGCGCGCATAGAGCCGCGCCTTGCTGGTTGCCTTGGCGACCGCATCCTCGCGCGCCCGATCGAGCAGTTCCTCGGCGTTACTGACCTCGAATTCGATGCCGCTGATCTGGTTCGAGCCCTCACGCACCACGGCATCGAGAACGTTGCCGAGGTCCTTGATCTCACGCACCCTGATGCGGACCGAATTGACGACGTTGTAGCCTTCGATGGCGGGCGGCCGTCCGTCCTGCGAATAGCGATAGCGCGGCTGCACCGAGAAATCCGTCGTCTGGATATCCTTGAGATCGACGCCGGAACTCCGCAACGCCTCCATTACGGCCAGCATCGCGCGCGAGTTCTCGCGCAGCGCATCCTCGGCGGTCGCCGCCTCGCTCACGACGCCGGTCGAAATCGTCGCCATGTCGGGCACCGTGACGGCGGTTCCCGTCGCGCTGACGGTGACGGAGCGCGGGAAAGCGGTTTCCTCGGCCATCGATGGGCTCCTTGTTGCTCCGATGCACGCGGTGGCGAGCGCCAGGACGAGCATGGCCGCGCGTTTTGCCGCGATTCGAAGGGCGGGCGAGGTGACGCGGGTGGGCCGCGCCGGATTGGACAGGATCAGCATGCGTTGCGTCTCTCGGATCAACCATGGGGTGGTGCCCGTGGGCGGGCCGGCGAGCACTCACGGCACCTTAGCAGGCTCGCCCCGGTGGCGCGATAAGGTGTGCCGATCATGGCGAAGAGACGGCGGGCCGCGCGGCCCCGGGCCGCCGCCATGAACTCGCGCCCACGCGACTTCACACGATTCCTGCCTTGCACTATGGTGCGCGACCGCGCGCCCGTCGTGCCGGGGCCCGTAGCTCAATGGTCAGAGCCGGCGGCTCATAACCGCTTGGTTGGGGGTTCGAGTCCCTCCGGGCCCACCACCAATCCCCCGTCGGCCTACCCGCTCATCCGGCGACGCGACTCATGCACAGTGCCTCGTGACGCACCCGCCCGCTGCCGTCGATCACGTAGATACCGACACTTGCCTCCTGCTCGCCGACGAGAATCGGGTGAAGGCTACCCGAACTGCTGCTGACGTCCGGCTGCTTGAAGGCCGCAACGAGATGCGGCGTAGCGCGCTCGATGCGCTGACGCAGCGTCAACTTGCCGTTGCGCGGGTTCCAACCGTAGACGTGCACCTCGCGGCGCGGAAAATAGCTCCCTGGCGCGGCGTCGACCGGTGAGGCGACGAGCTCCGGCGTACCATCGTCGTCGAGATCGAGCACGTCCCAAACGAAGAGATTGGCGATGCGCGCGGCGTCTCGCGTCGAGCCCTGCTGCGTGATGTGCAGCACCCAATTCGTCCCCGTGTAGACATTGAATGCGATGGCGCTCGCGGCGAACGCCGTCGGCAATAGGGCGCGCGCCGGATAGACGACACGATCGCGCGTGCCGCTGCCGGTCACGGCGCTGCTTGCGGAGGAATAAAATCGCTGCCAGACCTTGTTCGCGGTGAGATCGTAGAGGGAAACGTGGCGCTCGATGCCACCCAGGGGATCGGCGCCGATGCGCCCCGCACGCAGATCACGCCAGAGGCTGTCGGCCCCTGCACCGGCGATCAGGGCGACGCGCGTGGGCGCCTGCGGATCGGCCTGGACCAGACCGTAGTTGCGCCCCGAGACGATGCTGTCGGAGCGGAACACGCGATCACCGACGAGTTGGTTCGGCGAGAGCGGGGCGATGGCATATTGCAGGACACGAGCGGAGGTGAAGAACGTCAGGCGGTCGTCGGCGCGCGTCCGTCCCGCGACGATGAGACCGTTCTGGACGTGCGAGCGGGGAATGTAGGACGGCTGGCCTCGACCGTTCTCGGCGGTGAGCTGGCTCGCGCGCGCATAGGTGCGCGTGAATGCGGCCGTCGACGGATAGAGGTATGTCTCCTGCTGCACCTTCCTGTTCACCCAGCGCAGCATCCAGCCGCTCTCGGCATATTGAGGAGCGACCGCGACGACACCCGGCCGGCCGCCGAAGAGGAGCGTATTTGCCGTCCACTGCCGGGTCGCATAGTTGAGATTGGTGTGGCAGACGTCCTCGAGTGCGCTCGTTGCAGCCAGCCGTCGCCCATCGCGCCCGGAATAGAGATCGAGCCAGCTTTCGTGCACCACCGACTGCCCGCACGAGCGCGCGAGTGATCGCGCCTTGGCGAGCCCGAAGTCCGGGTGACCGTCACCATCGAGATCGAAGCCACCGAAAAGCGTTCCGGCACCGAGCGGGCGGCGCCAGCGTTCACTGCCATCGGGCGCCAGCGCGGAGATGTCGGCACCCTGTTGCCGGAACGCGACACGAACGCCGTTCCGCGCACGATAGAGGGGCAGCACGAGGCCCCCCTTCGTGCGCATCGCGTTGACGGCCTCGCCCGCGCCGGGCACCCGGGCGCACGCCCGGCTCTCGGCCTGAGCGGTTCCGCTTGCCAGCACGATGGCAGCGGTCAGCACGAGGCCCGCGGCGTAGCGGCGACACTGCATCGAATCTCCTCGGGAATGCTCCCGCTCCCTGCCGGTGCGCTGGCGCCAGAATGGACGCCATGGGCGCGCTCGGCCCATCGCAACGGCCGCAAGCTCTGGCGGCGGCGTTTGGCGATGTTGTGGCGTTATCGAGTTCGTGTTCCCTCTTGCAGGGACCGTTGCGATCTGGCATCGCCGCGCTCGCGCCCGAGCCGCGGCGCGCGGGTCCGTCAGGAGCCCATTTACGAAGCGAAACCCCATGCTGCTGGTCAAGACGATCCTCAAGCCGAGTGCCATCGAAGGCCTCGGCCTATTTGCCGCCGAACCGATCGCCAAGGGCACCGTGACCTGGCGCTTCGTGGAGGGTTATGATCCGCTCTTTTCGCAAGCCGACATCGACGCGTTGCCGGAGCCGGCACGCTCGGACACCCTCAAGTACGTCTACCTGAACGTCGAGGCCGTCGTTTACGTCTACTGCCTGGACAACGCGCGCTTCATGAACCACGCCGACGATCCCAACACCGGGAGCGTAACGACGCCAGACGACAGCTTCGGCTACGACGTCGCGCTTCGCGACATCGCGGCGGGAGAGGAAATGACCTGCGACTATCGCGAGTTCGACGCCGATATCGCGGCCAAGATGCTGCCCGCCCCGGCGGCCCGCTGAGGGGCGGGCGCCGGGTTCGGGGGATGCCTGCCGACGGAGGCCGGCAGGGTCACGTGGCGCGCGGCTGACCGAGGCGCCGCACCCGCCGCGCACGCAGGGGCATGAGCCTGCCCTCGTCCATGCGCGGAGGATAATGATAGCCATCGGCCCCGACCAGGGAGCCGGCTTGCGCCATCGCCCCGGCCGCGACTTCGATCACCGGAGAAATATCAGCCGCCGGCACGGCGGCGATCCGCCGCAGAATATAGGGGGAAAAATGCTGGCCGTAGCGCGCCTGCAGGTCCGCGCGGCGCCAGTCCTCACCCGAAACGCGCCCCCGGCACTCGGCCGCGCCGCAGCCGCACGGGAACTCGTCGTAGGACGATCCGTCGCTCATGGCATAGTCGTAAGTGATTTCCTCGCCGGGCGCGATGTCGCGTAGCGCAACCAGCGTGATCTGGCCCGAGAGCCCGGTATTGGGATTGCAGCTGTGATTGACGTAGTCCGCGGGCTCGCGGTCGGTGAGCGAGACCAGATAATGGTCGTCCTCGACCTGGAGTGAATGGCTGCGGACCCGTCGCGGAAGGGTTGCGAGCGTCGCCCCGTCGACCAGGGTCCCGCTCCAGACGACGAGCAGCGCGCCCTCGGTGATCGCGGCGGTGGCATAGACCGCATGCCCGCCCTTGTCCTCGACATGTCTGACCTCGCACGACGGTGCGAGAAAAGAGTGGCTCAGCGTTGGCACCTTTTTTCGGTTCCTCGCCCGGGCGGCAATGTGCCGCCGTGGGTTGCTCCGTGGCGAACCGGACTCCCGGGTGCCACACCCGCCGCAGCGGCGAGCGGCCGGAAAATATGGGAACGCTCGGGCCTGTCAATGTATTTGTTCAAGTCGATCTCACGTCACGATTTGGACGTGCAACAATAGAATCATTCTTCACTTGGCTATTGGTTGTGAACACTTGAGATTTGAGAAATACTGTCCTCTCTTCTGCAAGACTAACTGAAATCCTGCTTGCAGCCCGCAGATCATTCCCGACCACTCACAGCCCTGGAGACCAGCGCCAGCCAACGTCTCGATTGTGCCCCGAGCGGGCTTCACGTTCCGAAGGTCCGTCGGTCCCGGCAAGACCCGACGCGCTCCGGCCAAGGGCGCGCGATTACTGTTCCGCGTGCCGTGGTCACCGCTCCGATCCTGTGGATGACGCGGCTCGCCAGCCCCGGCCGGGCCTGTCGATGGCGGCGCCGGCCCCACTCATCCCGCCAGCGGCTTTCGTCCCCTGAGGTGCCCCGGCCGCAACTGGCCCTGCGCCGCGATGACGGCCCGGAGACGCGTGCGCGCGATCCACGCTTCACTCGCCTCCCGCCCGACCGCCTCGATCAGCGCGGCGCGCCCCTCCCCCTCCGCCCAGGCGGCCTCCCGTGCGGTCTCACGGGCGAACCAGTCCGTCCGGTCCCGCGCGGCGACTTCGGTGAAGCCGGCGCCAGCGAGCGCACTTGCGCCTTCCTCCAGTGTCGCGAGCGCGAATTTGAGGGGGCCGTGATCGCAATAGAGCGCCATTTCCGGCGAAAACGGTGCATCGGAGCGGAACCAGTTGCTTGCCGCGAACCAGCCACCCGGCCGCACCACCCTCAGCACTTCGCGAAAGAACGCCGGCTTGTCGGGGATATGGACGAGCGTGTCCTTGCTGAAGACGACGTCGAAGGAGGAGGCTGCAAAGTCGAGAGGTCCGGGGGCAACCTGACGCAGCGAGATGCGCTGATCGAGCCCGGCGGCCGCGATCCGGGCCCTGGCGCCGGCCAGAACGGGGGCCTCCACATCGATGCCCGTCACCTGCGCCACCCCCCGGTCCCGCACCAGAACCATGGCCGGTCCGCCGAGCCCGGTGCCGACGTCGAGCACCGTACTGCCCTCAAGCGCGAGACCTTGCACCACCTCCCGCACCTCCGCCGGTCCACCGGGCGAAAGGAACCCATCCCCCCACGTGGTCTCGAGCAGCGCGATGAACTCGGGCGTATACTCGATGTCGCCATCAGCGCTCATGCCACCCTCCCGGGATCTCCCACGCTTCGTTCGTGAAGCCATTCCCAAGCTGCAAGCCTGCCATCCCACCCTTGGCGTGGCAAATCCAATCGCCTGCCTCGCCAAGCGGGCGGTGAGCGGCTAATGAGCCGGGAGAGGGGCGCCGTGCCCCGAGGGGCGGAGCCCCGCGAGCAGCGAGCAGCCATGCAAAAGACCACCCTTCGCTCGCTGGAAGAGCAGCGCAACGAACCGCTCGCGATCTCGCTCATGCTGCTGGCCGTCTTGCTGTTCGCGCTGCTCGATTCGAGCGTGAAGTTCATCGGCTCCAGTCTCGGGGTACCGATCGCGATGATCATGTGGCTGAGGTTCGCGGGCCACGTCGCCCTCAATACCGCCTACCTCGGAACGCACGGCTCCATGCTGCGGCCGAACAAGCCACTCATCCAATTCCTGCGCTCGTGCTGCATGCTGGGGGCGACGGCCTTCAACTTCGCGGCCGTTCAGTATCTCCAGCTCGACCAGTCGATCACCATCTTCTTCCTGACGCCGCTCATCGTCGCGAGCCTTGCCGGCCCGTTCCTCGGCGAATGGGTCGGCTGGCGGCGACTGCTCGCCATCCTGGTCGGTTTCGCAGGTGTGATCGTGGTGATGCGGCCCGGATTCGGCGGCATTCATTGGGCGGTGCTGCTCTCGTTCGGAGCGACACTCTCCTACGCGCTCTATTCACTCGCCACGCGATATCTCGCGGCCCACGACCCGATCGAGACGACGCTCTTTTGGACCCCGATGGTGGGCGTGGTCGCAACCGCACCCTTCGCCTATGCGAGCTGGGAATGGTCCGCCGATCCCTTCACCTGGGCTATGCTCGCCGCGCTCGGCGTCTTCGGCTTCCTCGGCCATCTGATGCATGTCAAGGCGCACCGCCTCGCGCCGGCCCCGGTGCTCTCGCCGTTCACCTATTCGAGCCTCATCTGGATGGTGATCCTCGGCTATCTTCTGTTCGGCGACCTGCCGGACGCCTGGACGCTCACGGGCGGCGCAATCGTCATCGGCTCGGGGCTCTATCTCTTCTATCGCGAGCGCCAGACCGCGATGGCCCGTGCCCGCGGCACCGCTCACTCGGCGCCGTAGCGTCGTCGCACGTCGCGGCGCAGCTCCTCGAAGCGATCCTCGGCGATGGCAAGGCGCATGGCGGCCATCAGCTCCTGATAGAACGCTATGTTGTTCCAGGAGAGCAGCATCGCCGCGAGATATTCTCCACAGCGCACCAGATGGTGCAGGTAGGCGCGGGAATAGTTGCGTGCGGCCGGGCACGCGCTCTCGGGATCGAGCGGGGCCGGATCGTCCATGTGTGCCGCGTTCTTGAGGTTGAGCCGGCCGGCCCAAGTGAAGGCCTGACCGTGGCGACCCGAGCGCGTCGGCATCACACAATCGAACATGTCGACACCGCGCGCCACCGCCTCGACGAGGTCGACCGGTGTGCCGACGCCCATCAGATAGCGCGGTTTATGCTCCGGCAGCAGCGGTGTCGTCGCCTCGAGGGTCGCGAGCATCACGTCCTGGCTCTCCCCGACCGCGAGCCCCCCCACCGAATAGCCTGGAAAGTCCATCGCAACGAGTGCCTCGGCCGAACGTCGGCGCAGGTGCGGATGGACGCCCCCCTGGACGATGCCGAAGAGCGCCTGGCCCGGCTTGGAAAGGGAGTGGAACGCTGCCTTCGAGCGCGCCGCCCAGGCGAGCGAGAGTTCCATCGCCCGCTCGGCCTCCGCTTCGCTCGCGGGATAAGCGACGCACTCGTCGAGCTGCATCTGGATATCCGAGCCGAGCAGGCACTGGATTTCGATCGAGCGCTCGGGCGTCAGGCGATGGCGCGAGCCGTCGATGTGCGACTGGAAGGTGACGCCGTCGGCATCGAGCTTTCGCAACTTGGCGAGCGACATCACCTGAAAGCCGCCCGAGTCCGTCAATATCGGCCCCTCCCAGCGCATGAAGGCGTGCAGGCCACCGAGCCGCGCGACGCGCTCGGCCGTCGGGCGCAGCATCAAGTGGTAGGTGTTGCCGAGGATGACGTCGGCACCGGCCCCCTTCACCTGGTCCACATAGAGCGCCTTGACGGTACCGGCCGTGCCGACCGGCATGAAGGCAGGCGTGCGGATCAGCCCACGCGGCGTCGTGATGCGCCCGGTGCGCGCGCCGCCGGAGCGCGCCTCGAGCTGGAAGGAAAAGCTGGCGGTCATCGGATCGTCTCACGGGTTGCGGTGCGACCGGCGATCTCGATCAGGCTGGCATCGCCATAGGAATAGAACCGGTAGCGCCCGGCGATCGCATGGGCGTAGGCAGCCCGCATGCGCTCGAGACCAGCGGCGGCGGCAACCAGCATGAAGAGTGTCGAGCGCGGGAGATGGAAATTCGTCATGAGGAGGTCGGTGGCGCGGAAGCGATAGCCGGGTGTGATGAAGATCGCCGTCTCGCCGGCGAACGGGCGGACGGCGCCATCTTCGCCCGCCGCGCTCTCGAGGAGACGCAGCGACGTCGTGCCGACGGCAACGACGCGCCCACCGCGCGCCCGTGTCTCGGCGATGGCCGCGACGGTTTCCTGCCCGATCGAGCCCCATTCGGCGTGCATCCGGTGCTCTTCGATCCGCTCGCTCTTGACGGGCAGGAAGGTCCCGGCGCCGACGTGGAGGGTAACGAAGGTCCGCCCGATTCCGCGTTCGGCGAGCCGCGACATGAGTTCGGGTGTGAAATGGAGACCGGCGGTCGGCGCGGCGACGGCACCATCGTGGGTGGCATAGATGGTCTGATAGTTCGTGGCATCACCGGGCCCCGCCGGTCGGCGGCTCGCGATGTACGGCGGCAGCGGCATCACCCCGACGCGTGCGATCGCGGCATCGAGTTCGGCCCCCTCCGCCGCAAAGCAAAGGACGATCTCGCCCGCCTCTCCTTTTTCTTCCACGACTGCCGAGAGAGCCTCCCCCCCGTCGCCACATTGTGGCGCGCCGAAGTCGACGCGGTCACTTACCGCGAGCCGCTTGCCCGGCCGCGCGAAGGCGCGCCAGCGCGCCGCATCGACCCGCTTGTGGAGGTTGCAGGTGATGGCGACGGACGGCGCCCCGGGCCTCTGGCGCACGCCCTCGAGGGCGGCCGGAATGACCCGCGTGTCGTTCATGACGAGGAGGTCGCCCGGCGCGAGGAGGTCCGGCAAATCGCGCACGGTCCGGTCGGCGAAGGGGCCTGTGGCAGGGATGGCGAGCAGGCGCGCGCCGTCGCGCGGCTCGGCGGGCGCGAGCGCGATGAGTTCCGGCGGCAGGTCGAAATCGAACTGGTCGATGTGCATGCGGTGAGAAACCCCAGCCGGCCGGCGCTGGCAAGGGGCTGCGATCACGCCTTCACCGCAGGGCCGGGTCGAGGGGTGGGCGCCGGTCACCTTCCGGACCCGCCCACCCTCTCCTGGTCGGCCGCGCCCTACCCCACATCCGCCGCGACGCGCGCGGTGATGATGTTGTCGGGATCGCGCACCGGCTCGCCGCGCTTGATCTTGTCGACGTTCTCCATGCCCTCGATCACCTTGCCCCAGACGGTGTACTGGCGATCGAGGAAGCCGGCATCGCCGAAGCAGATGAAGAACTGGCTGTCGCCGGAATCGGGGTTCTGCGCGCGCGCCATCGAGGCGGTGCCGCGCACGTGCGGCTCGGCGTTGAATTCGGCCTTGAGCTTCTTGCCCGAGCCGCCGGTGCCGGTGCCGTGGGGGCAGCCGGTCTGCGCCATGAAGCCGTCGATCACGCGGTGAAAGACGATGCCGTCGTAAAAGCCGTCACGCGCCAGCTCCTTGATGCGCGCGACGTGGTTGGGCGCGAGGTCCGGTCGCATTGCGATGACGACGCGGCCCTTGGTGGTCTCGAGGATCAGCGTGTTTTCGGGATCGGCGATAGCGGTCATTCTGGCCTCCGTTCTTTGGCTCGGTGAGGTTGGACGGCCAGCAGGTGACCGACGAGAAAATGGGGCGGCGACGCTGCCGCCCCGGTGGTGATTGCCTACTCGGCGAGCCACATCCGGCTGATGACCGAGGGATTGGTGACGGCGCCCGAACCGGGTGCCCCCGTTTTCACGCCATCGATGTGTTCCATGCCCGAGACCACCTGGCCCCAGACGGTATACTGCCCGACGAGGTGTGCGCATCCGTTGTCGGTAAAGCAGATGAAGAACTGCGAATTGGCGCTGTTGGGATTGGCGGTCCGGGCGGCCCCGACCGTGCCCCGGCGGAACGGCGTCTTGGTGAACTCGGCCTTGAGGTCGGGATAGCTCGAGCCCTGCGTGCCGGTGCCGCTGCGATCGCCGGACTGCGCCATGAACCCGCTCATCACACGGTGGAAGACGACACCGTCGTAGAACTTCTCGGAAACCAACGTCTTGACCCGCTCGACGTGGTTCGGCGCGATGTCGGCCAGCAGCTCGACCACCACCACCTTCGCGGCATCGCCATCGATCTCCATGTGGACACGCTCGGCCGCCCAAGCCGGAGCGGCGAGCGGCGCGGCCGACAGTAGCATGCCCGGGAGCAGTGTCCGAAACAGCGCACGCGCAATGCGGTTCATTTGCTCATGATCCTTTCGAAGATTTGCACGAAGACGGTGACGACGGCTGGCGGTTCGCAGGCGGTGGAACGCCCCTCATGCCCCGCCCTTACGGATCTCCCCGACACGGCGGCGCAGCCGTTGCGCCACGTCCGGGGAGACGAAGCGCGAAACGTCGCCGTCCATGAGCGCGATCTGTCTGACGAGATTGGCGGCTATGTGGCGGACCGCCGGCGCGGCGGCCAGGAAGACCGTTTCGACCTCGGGTGCCATGTCGTGATTCATACCCGCCATCTGGGCCTCGTAGTCGAGGTCGGTCCCGTCGCGCAGGCCACGGATGATCATCGTGGCGCCCTCGGCCCGGGCTGCCTCCACCGCGAGGTTGGAGAACGTAACGATATCGATCTCGGTACCCGTCTCGGCGACGATGTCGCGGGTCGCAACCGTCAGCATCTCGATGCGCTCGGCCGCCGGAAACAGCGGCTTCTTGGCGTCGTGCACGCCGATTCCCACCACCAGACGGTCCACCAGCATCGCCGCCCGCGCGATGACGTCGGTATGACCGTGCGTAACCGGATCGAAACTGCCCGAATAGAATGCGGTGCGCTGGTTCATGCGAGCTTCCTTAGCTCGCCGGGCGCGGTTCCCGCAATCCCGACCGATTGGGCACGGCACGATGCGTCAGGCACGACGTGCCATGACCAGCCAGATGCCGCCCGCGATGAGGAAGCTGCCGCTCAACCGCTCGACGAGGCGCACGTTGCCCCGCGTCAAGAGGCCCCCGGCCCGGCCGGCGGCGAGCGCGTAGGCTCCGTCGAGCACGATGGCAACGGCAATGAACGTCGCCCCGAGCGCCAGCGTCTGAGCGAGCACATTGCCGGACGGATCGACGAACTGCGGTATGAAAGCGCCGAAGAACAACAGCGCCTTGGGGTTGGCGAGAAGCACCAGGAACGCTTCCAGCACGAACCCCCGGCGCGGCGGCGGCGCGGCGTCCATGGCGCCGAGCCGGCCGCCCGAGCGCCACATCTGCACGCCGAGAAAGACGAGGTAGGCGGCCCCCACCCAGCGCACCACGTCGAAGACCACCGACGCGCTCGCAACGACGGACGCAAGGCCCCCCGCCAGAACCGCCAGCAGAACCGCGAGGCCGAGCTGCGTCCCGAGCACGGTCGCCAGCCCCGCCCGCGTGCCGTGACGCATGCTGTTGGCGATGATGAGCGTGACGCTCGGCCCCGGTACGGCGACGACCGCGATGCAAGCCGCGACGTAGGCGAGATAGGTCGGCAGGTCGATCATGACGTCGTTCATCCGTTACCTTGTCGATCAGGGACGTCGGCTGAGGGCCAGCCAGACGCCGCCCGCGATCAACAACCCGCTCGTCAGGCCGTCGGCATAGCGCATCCAGCCGAAGGTCATGCGCTCGCGGGCCCGCCCCACCGCATACGCATAACCGAGATCGACGAGCCCGAGCGTCAACACCATGGCGATCGCCAGAACCAAAGACTGCGTCAACGGATCGCGTGTCGGATCGATGAACTGCGGCAGGAAAGCCGCCAGGAACAGGATCACCTTGGGATTTGAAACCGCCACCAGCATTCCCTGCAGGAAGGCGACGCGGCGGCGCGGGCGCACCGGAGCCGGCGGCAAGCCGCCACCGCGGGTCCGCCACAGGTGAACGAGGCGGCTCGCCCCGAGCCATATGAGATAGGCCGCCCCGATCCAACGCAGGATCTCGAACCATTCCGCCAGGAACGCCACCACCGAGGTCATGCCGAGACAGACGACGGCGAGCAGGATCGACATGCCGGTCGCATTTCCGAGGACGGTAACGAGCCCCGTTGCAAAACCGTGCGTCGTCGTCGTCGCGAGGATCAGCGACATGGCCGGCCCGGGTGTCACGGCGAGCACGATACAGGCGAGCACGAATGCCGCAAGGACGTCCGCGGGAATGGGCATGTGGCACCAGGAGGAAGCGCATTGGCGGCCGCTTGGGTAAGGGCCGAGCACCCAGTCACGCCGAACGGGGGCACTTGTCAAGGTCGCCACGATCGCGCCGCCCGTCGGCCTCGAGGCTCAGCCCGCGGCCGCCTGGCGGTTGGCGATGCGCTTTTGCGCCGCCTCGACGATGGCATCGCGCATCCCCGATACGGTGGCCGCCGGGTCTTCGATGATGGCACGCGGCAGACTGAGGCGCTGGGCGCGGGCGAGTTCGAGCAGGCTGGCGACGCTCGAGAACGCATTGAGCCGCGAACGCAGGCCCAATTCGCCTTCCTGTGCCAGCAGGGCGACCACGGAGAACAAATCATCATCCGCGATCCGCCCGCCCGGTGCTCCGGATGTCTCGGGTGCCGCCTGTGCGCCCGCTCCGCCTGCCTCGATAGGCTTTTCGGCCGGGCGCGCACGCAACTCCGGCGGTACGCTGCGGAAACGAGCGGACGTCATGTGCACTAGGATGCGGCTCGCCAGCCGATCACGCAGCTCCGACCCAAGGGCCGGATCCGCGCCCATCGCATTCGTGAGGTTCCGGCGCAATTGCCCCCCGCTCACGGCCTTGTAGGTCGGCTTCTTGGCCATGTCGGCTCCTGCATCTGCCAGCGGCGGTTAGCCCGCTGCCGTGGTGGGAAAGTCTAGGCGAGTCCGACGCTGTCCGCCACCTCGTTGTAGAAGCGAAGGACATCGCCGATCCCGTCGCCGTATTTCTCGTCCATGGTCAGCGGCTCCTCCTGCCAGTCGAGGCTGTCCGCGATGGCCTGTCGCTGCTCGATGCGCGTCTGGTAGATGGGGTGGGAGATCGCGATCTCGTCGATCAGGATGCGGTCCGGCCCCTGCTGTCGAACGAAATTCGCGACGCACCGGTAGCGTCGGCGTGACAGCGCGATCTCGTTGACCCCGTTCATGTTGAACTTGCCCTCGATGGTCTGCGAGACGCGGTCGATGGCGTATTGGGAGACATAGTCGGGGCGGAACGGCACGACCACGTGCCGGCAGCGGCGCAGCGCGGCATCGACCGCGAGCGAAAGCCCCGGCGGACAGTCGACGATGACGACATCGTAGGGCGCCATGATCGTCTCGAGGAAGTCACCGAGATAGTTGGCGACCCGCGTGCGGATCACGCCCATGTCGAGCCTTTTCATGCCCTTGGCCATATTGAGCAACAGCTCGTCCAAGATGTCCTCGACGTCGAGCGAGCCGCAGAAGAGGCCGAGGTCTGGCCGCGTACGGTCGTCGCGCACGACGTCGCCGGCCCCGGAAATGATATAGTCGGCCGCCGACGCCCCCGGACGGGTGCCGCGATCGTAGAAATAATCGGCGATGGTATGGCTGTCGTATCGTGCCCGACGCCAGCGCTCGCCACCGATCAGCATCAGCGACGAATTGCATTGCGTATCGAGATCGATGAGCAGCGTGCGCCGCTGGCCCCAGGCGGAAAAGCCATGCGCGAGCATACTGGCGATGGTGGATTTGCCGACCCCGCCCTTCTTGTTGGCCACCGCGATGCTGATGGGCATGCTCATTGCGCTCCTCACGATCGTCTGGCCGTTTGCCACGACCTCGAACGCGGGGAGAATGCCTGATTCGTCAGGCGGATGTGTGAGCGGCATCCCTCGCGCCAAGACCGCGCGTGCCAGCGCTTCGCGAATGCATCGGATTTGCCACTAATTTGCCGACGCTCTGGCACGAGTTTCTATCACCTTTTTGATACGACCGAGGCATATCGCTTTGCGGAGCCTCTCATGTTTCTTTTCCTCGAGCCACGACCGAGCCTCCTTTCCCGCTGGGGGCGTGATCGCTCCGGCGCTGTTTCCATGCTCATGGGCTTCGTGATCGTCGTGCTGATCGGCGTCGTCGGCCTCTCGGTCGACTATGGACGTGCGCACGCCTCCCGCACGCAGTTGCAAAGCGCGGTCGATGCCGCGGCCCTCGCCGGGGCGATACACCCCAGCAGCGAAATCGATGACATCAAGGCCGCCGCGACGCGTCAGTTCGCGACGAACTTTCCCCGATCCGGCGTCTCGCTCGATGTCCTGTTCGAGGGCGGCGCCATCCGTGTCACGGCCGGCCATACTCAACAGAACGCGTTCCTTCCGCTCCTCGGGTTCAACGAGACCCCTGTGGAGGTGACGGCCGTTGTCCCGCGCGTGCGCGGCAAGGCGGAAGTCGTCCTGGTGCTCGATTATTCGGACTCCATGAACGACAACAACAAATACGTCCGTATGCGTGACGCCGCCAAGGAAATGGTCGACGTGATTTCGGATAACGGCCGGAACGACGAAGTGAAATTCGCCCTCGTGCCGTTCGCCGCCATGGTCTACGCCGACCTGCCGGTCGGCAACGTCCGCGACGACATCAACCCGGCCTGGAGCGGCACCGGCTGCACGCAGGACCGCCGCCACCCCTTCAACACCCAGACGAGCGCACCGGCCGGTGCCAACGACAGCCGCTGGGGCGAGACCAAGGGCTATTATGCCGGCGCGCACGACCCTTCACACGTCGAGTGCGATCTCTACGCCGTCAATGATCTCAAGGTGCGCCCGCTGACCAACGGCTTCGGAGACGTCAAGGATCAGCTCGATCGGATGCTGCCGGCAAAGCTCACACACATCGCGCTCGGAGCCGAGTTCGGCATGCACGTCCTCGATCCCGGCGAACCGTTCACCGGCGCGGCCTCCTTCAACGACGACGACATCCTCAAGGTCATGGTACTGCTGACCGATGGCATGCAGACCGCGACAGGCTGGGGGCCGGCAGGCAGCGAAAGCACGGACGAGGCCGAGAGCAATCTCCTCACGATCTGCTCGTCCCTGAAGTCCAAGAACGTTCTCGTCTACACGATCGGCTACGACCTTACCGATACGCACACACTCGACCTCTTGTCGAACTGTGCGACACCCGGTCAGTTCTTTCGTGCCGAGGAAGCCGGCAACGACCTCAAGAACACGTTCGTCGCCATTTCCAAGCACATCCGCAGCACCATGATCCGGCTAACGATGTAGTTCAGCCGGCCGGTGCGGCTTAGGCTCAAGCGCCCGCACCGGCCCCATTATCTTCCACCTCTGCATCTCCCTCCGTCTCGGGAATGTGCTCGACGCTGACCACCTGCTCGTCGCGTGCCGTGTTGAAGATGCGCACGCCCTGCGTGCTGCGACCGGCGATGCGCACGTCGGTGATCGGGCAGCGGATCAGTTGGCCGGCGTCCGTCACCAGCATGATCTGGTCGTTCTCCTCGATCGGGAACGAGGCGATGAGCGGGCCATTGCGCTCGTTCACGACCATCGTGACGATACCTTTGCCGCCGCGATTGGTGAGGCGATACTCATAGGCCGAGCTGCGCTTGCCGTAGCCGTTCTCCGACACCGTCAGGATGAACTGCTCGTTCGCCGAGAGTTCGGCATAGCGCTCGGGACTGAGTTCGGCCGGCCCGTTCGCCTCCTCTTCGGCCTCGATCTCGCTCGCCGCCGCCTCCTCGCCCGCCTCTTCACCTGCCGCCGCCCGCCGCATGGCGGCGGCCTGTTTGAGATAGGCCGCCCGCTCCGTCGCCTCGGCCGCCACATGGCGCAGGATCGCCATTTCGATCACCGTGTCGCCGTCCGCGAGCTGGATGCCGCGCACCCCGGTCGAAGAGCGCGACTGGAAGAGGCGCACATCCGTCGTCTCGAAGCGGATCGCCTGGCCTCGCGCCGTCGTCAGCAGCACGTCGTCGCGGTCCGAGCAGATGTCGACGCCGACGATTTCGTCGCCCTCGTCGAGCTTCATGGCGATCTTGCCGTTGCGGTTGATCTGCGTGAAGTCGGAGAGGTCGTTACGGCGCACCGTGCCGCGCGTCGTCGCGAACATGATGTTGAGGTCACCCCACTTGGCCTCGTCCTCGGGCAGCGGAAGGATGGTGGTGATCCGTTCGCCCTCCTCGAGGGGAAGGATATTGACGAGCGCCTTGCCGGTCGACTGCGGCGTGCCGACCGGCAAGCGCCAGACCTTGAGCTTGTAGGCCATGCCACGCGAGGAGAAGAACACGACCGGCGTGTGCGTGCTGGCGACGAACAGTTTGACGACGAAATCCTCGTCCCTCGTCGACATCGCCGAGCGGCCCTTGCCGCCGCGCCGCTGGGCCCGGTAGGTCGAGAGCGGCACGCGCTTGATGTAGCCCTTGTGGCTGACGGTGACGACCATGTCCTCGCGCGCGATGAGGTCTTCGTCGTCGAGGTCACCGTCGAACTCGGTGATCTCGGTCATGCGCGGCGTTGCGTAAGCCTCCTTGATCGCCGCCATCTCGGCCTTGATGATGTCGACGATGCGCACGCGCGAGGAAAGGATGTCGAGGTAGTCCTTGATCTGCTCGCCGAGCCCCTTGAGCTCATCACCGATCTCGTCGCGACCGAGCGCGGTGAGGCGCTGGAGGCGCAGATCGAGGATCGCGCGCGCCTGCTCCTCGGAGAGGCGGTAGGTGCCGTCCTCGGCGACGACGTGTCGCGGATCGGCGATCAGCATCACGAGCGGCGCGATGTCCTTGGCCGGCCAGTGACGCTCCATGAGTTGCTCACGGGCGGCGGCTGGGTTCGCGGCGTGACGGATGAGGTGGATCACCTCGTCGATGTTGGCGACCGCGATGGCGAGACCGACCAGGACATGGGCACGCTCGCGGGCCTTGGCGAGGAGGTGCTTGGTGCGCCGGGTGACGACCTCTTCGCGGAAGGAGGTAAAAGCCGCCAGCATGTCCTTGAGGTTGAGCGTCTCCGGCTTGCCACCGTTGAGCGCCACTATGTTGGCGCCGAACGACTGCTGCAGGGATGAAAAACGCCAGAGCTGGTTGAGGACGACGTCGGCGACGGCGTCGCGCTTGAGCTCGATGACGATACGCATGCCCTCGCGGCTCGATTCGTCCCAGATATTGGAGATGCCCTCGATGCGCTTTTCCCGCACCTGCTCGGCGATGCGCTCGATGAGCGTGCGCTTGTTCACCTGATAGGGGATCTCGGTGACGACGAGCGCCTCGCGGTTGCCGCGCACGGTCTCGGTCGCGACCCGCGCGCGGATGACGATGCTGCCGCGCCCCTTGAGATAGGCACCGCGGATCCCCGCCTGGCCGAGGATGACGCCGCCGGTCGGAAAGTCCGGTCCCGGCACCAGTTCCATCAATTCCTCGATGCCGATTTCGGGATTGTCGAGGAGGGCGGTGGCGGCGTCGATCACCTCACCGAGGTTGTGGGGCGGAATATTCGTCGCCATGCCGACCGCGATGCCGCCCGCGCCGTTGACGAGCAGGTTCGGAAAGCGCGCCGGCAGCACCACCGGTTCGCGGTCCTGACCGTCGTAGTTGTCGCGGAAATCGACCGTATCCTTGTCGATGTCCTCGAGGATCGCCTCCTGGGCGATGCGCTTCAACCGGCACTCGGTATAGCGCTCGGCAGCCGGCGGATCGCCGTCGACCGAGCCGAAATTACCTTGCCCATCGATCAGCGGCACGCGCATCGAGAAGTCCTGCGCGAGACGCACGAGCGCGTCGTAGATCGCCTGGTTGCCGTGCGGGTGGTACTTGCCCATCACCTCGCCGACGATACGGGCGCATTTCTTGTAGGGCTTGTTCCAGTCGTTGCCCATCTCGTGCATCGCATAGAGGATGCGCCGATGAACGGGCTTCAAACCGTCGCGCACGTCGGGCAGCGCCCGGCTGACGATCACGCTCATGGCGTAGTCGAGGTAGCTGGTGCGCATCTCGTCGGTGATGAGGACGGGGCGGATGTCGGAGCCGGCGCCGTGCGCGCCCGTTCCGCCGGAAGGGGTGTCTTTATCGGCCAAGGCGTTGAATGTCCTGTTTGTCTCGGACCCGCGCGGGACATCGGTCCCGGGGTTCGGCGATCGACGGGGAAGATGACTCGATACTAGGCCATCTCGACCGCGATTGCACGCCCGACGGTCCTTTGAACATCATACGAACGGGCGCCCGTGGATAGCTTCTGTCGACTGCGCACAGCGCCCCGGGGCGACAACTTCGGCTTGCTCGGGAAGGGTTGGTGCGGTCGAGAGGAATCGAACCTCCACGGGCTAAGCCCACAGCGCCCTCAACGCTGCGCGTCTACCAATTCCGCCACGACCGCTCGCGCGCGACGCCCGGAGATTGCGCAGATGAGGAGCTTGCGCGGGGCGTTCCAACGAGCGGCTGACCTAGCAGATGGACCTTTCGCGCGCAAGCGAACGTTTGCAGCGAAGCTCCGTGCCGGGGTGCCTTCGGCCCCGTTGACAGCCGGTTCGTCGGCTGTCTCCCTTGCCGGCGAGCCGATCGCGTCCGACCCCGGCTCTCGGTACCGGCGGGCGCCTGGCCCGCGATCGCCGCACGCTGGTCGAAGGAGCAATCGCCGTGAAGCCATGTGCGCCGACACGCAACGTCGAAGTTGTCGCGCGGCCCCCCGTCGAATGGCGGATCGCCAGGGCGCCCGTCGGCTACGAGGCCGCCGTGGAATTCATGGACGCCCGCGCCGCAGCGATCCGGGCGGGCACCGCGAACGAACTGGTCTGGCTCCTCGAGCACCCACCCATCTACACCGCCGGCACGAGCGCCGACCTCGGCGACCTCCTTGCTCCCGGTCGCTTTCCGCTCCACCGTACCGGACGCGGCGGCCAGCTCACCTACCACGGCCCAGGACAGCGGATCGCCTATGTCATGCTCGACCTCGAACGACGCGGCCGCGACATCCGCGCCTATGTCATGGCTCTCGAACGCTGGGTGATCGCCGCGCTTGCCGCCTTCAATGTGCGCGGTGAGACGCGCTGCGGGCGCGTCGGGGTCTGGGTGCGGCGGCCCGAAAAGGGGGCAGACGCCGAGGACAAGATCGCGGCCATCGGTGTTCGTGTGCGCCGCTGGGTGACGCTGCACGGCATCGCGATCAACGTCGATCCCGATCTCGAGCACTTTTCCGGTATCGTGCCCTGCGGCATCGCCGACCACGGCGTGACGAGCCTGCTCGACCTCGGTCTGACGACGGCGATGCCGGACGTCGATATCGCGCTCCGACGCACCTTCGAGGAGGTCTTTTCGAGCGCGACTGTCGACGATTGAGGCGCGCCGCGCGGTGCGCCCCTCACGTCGGCCCGCCCGCCCTCAATAGCCGAGCGCGCAGCCATCCTTGCGATGGTCGGAACCGGCAATGAGCACGCCACGCTCGCGATCGATGCGGATGATCTGGCCACCTCCCCATGGGTCGATGCGCCGCTGCACGCCGTGCCCCATGGCGCGCAGTTCGGCGCAGACCGCCTCCGGCACGCCGTCCTCGGCCGAAAGGTGATCGCCCTGGAAGAAGAGGCGCGGGAAGTCGAGCGCCTCCTGCGGGTCCATGCCGTATTGCAGCATGTTGGTCAGCACGTAGACGTGCCCCATCGGCTGGAAGTCGGCGCCCATGACACCGAACACGATGCTCGGCTGTCCGTTCTCGGTCACCATGGCGGGCACCAGCGTGTGCATTGGCCGCTTGCCTGGCGCCAGTTCGTTCGGGTGCCCCTCCTCGAGCGTGAAGCCCTGCCCGCGGTTGTGCAGCCAGACGCCGGAGCGATCACCCGTGATGCCGCTGCCGAACGAGTTGTAGACCGAATTGATGAAGGAGACCGCCATCCCGTCGGAATCGACGACACAGAGATAGATCGTGTCCGATCCGGCCGACGCCGGAACCGGGCCGAGATCCTCCGTTCGCCGGCAGGGGTCGATCCGGGCGGCGAGTTCATCGGCGAGCGCATCCGACAGCAGATGCCCGATCGGAACCTTGGCATGCGCCGGATCGGCGAGATGGGCGGCACGGGCGGTATAAGCGAGGCGCGCCCCTTCCATGAGAAGGTGATAACGCCGCGCGCTCAACGGTCCTGCATCCTTCATCGGGGCGAGGCGCTCGGCGATTTGCAGCATCATCAGCGCCATGACGCCCTGATTGCTCGGGGGGAACTCGAGCACGTCGCGGCCATGCCATGCCAGCTCGATCGGATCGACGGTGAGTGCCTCGGCGGCGGCGAAATCCTCGAGCGTGTGGACACCACCCATTGCGCGCAGCGTTGCAACGAGGTCCTCCGCAACCCAGCCGGAATAGAACCCGTCACGCCCCTTCGAAGCGATCTCGCGCAGCGTCGCCGCGAGCGCTGGAAAGCGCACCACATCGCCCATGCGCGGCGCGCGCCCGCCGGCCAGCAGATGCTTGCGCGAACCCGGGTGCACGGCGAGATGCGCCGAGACCTCGTTCCAGTCCGAGGCGACCCGCTGGGCAACCGCGAAACCGTTCTCGGCAAGGGCGATCGCCGGTGCGAGGACGCGCTCGAGCGCCAGCTTGCCGAAATCGGCCGACAGCCGGCACCAGGCATCGACGGCGCACGGCACGGTGACGGCCTCGGGTCGGCCACGGGCGATCTGGGCGAGGCCCCGGTCGCGCAACTCGCCTGCCGTGAGCCCTGCCGGCGCCTTGCCGGCCCCGCTCACCAGACGGAGCCCCTTGCCGGGTGCGTGCACCATGGCGAAACAGTCGCCGCCGATCCCGGTCATCGCCGGCTCGACGACCACCAGTACAGCCGCCGCCGCAAGGGCCGCGTCGACGGCATTACCGCCGTCCTTCATCGCTTCGATGGCGGCAAGGCTCGCGAGCGGGTGCGAGGTGGCGCACATCGCGTTGGTGGCGACGACGGGGGAGCGGCCGGGAAGATGGAGATTGCGCATCGGGGACTCGGGGGATCGGGTGAATGAATTCGCCCCAATAACCACAGGCCGCCAGCCTTCGCCAGTGGCTCGCCACTCCCTTCTTCCGCGCTCGCCCTCAGCGCGGCCGGAACGAGGCACGGCGGCGGCGACGCACTTTGCGGCCGCGATAGAGCCGGCGCGTCCCACCGAGCCGCAGGCGCGGCAGCAGGCCGGCGAGCATGGCCTGATAGCCCTGCGGCAAGTCGAAGGCGCGCGCCCCCGGCAGCACCGCCGTCGTCATGTAGGCAACGCGCGGCCGGCCGGTGAGGCGGTGCGTTCCGACGTAGGTGAGCGCCGTGCGGTAGTGGCCGTCCGGGGTTGCGATCTGGACCGTGCGGCGCACGTAGTTGCGCACCGCGACGCCCTCATAGAGGTCGAGCGTGTGCACATGCGCCGGCGAAACCCGCCAGAGGACACCGTGCACGGCACCTTCGGGCGCCGGCACGATCGAGGCCGAGCCGCGCTTGGTGATATTGAAGCGCCAGCCGTGCAGCACCGCCCGCCCGACCGCTTTCGAGCCGGGGCAGCGCCGCGCCATCTGGCCTGGCGACATGTTGGAGCCGTAGGCGAAATAGAGGCGGTGCATGGTGGCGCCGGACCCGCCGCGTGCGCTCGACAGGAGGCGAGCGAACGCAGCCGATCGTCAAGCCATGGTGGGGTCGGGACCATACCTGTTCGGACCGGTCTCGCCCTCGAGGATGCCGAGGTTCACGAGCCACCAGATCATGCCGATCACCGGAATGAGCGTCAGCAGAAGCCACCAGCCCGACTGGCCGCGGTCGTGTGCCCGCTTGATCGAGACCGCCATGATGATCCACGAGAAGGCCAGGGAGATGAGCCCCGAAACGATCAGATAGGTCGGCGAGAGCATCCATTCGGGAATCGTGGCCGGGCTACCGGCCGGCTGCGCTTCCATGGCCGCGCGCATCAATTCGGCGTAATGGTCGCCGAAGAAAATCGCCGCCACCATGTAGATGAGCGACATCAGGAACATCATCGCCGGTTGGCCGAGCGCAAAGAGCAGCCCGATCACCACCCCGAAAATCATCGAGCCGATCATGATGCTCCGCAGCGCCGCGACGTCGACCGGTTCGCCCCCCGCCTCGGCCTCGCGTGCCGCCTGCTCGATGATGTCGTTGAAACTGAAGTCCATGAAAGAGAAACTGATGGCGTACATCGCCATCAGGATCGCCGCGATCAGCAACTGACCCAGCCAGAATTTTCCGCGACCGATACGGCCGACCCACGACAACAACAAACCCATCACGAACCCCCTTGCATGCCGCCGCCCCGGCGGAGGCAACATCCAAATGCAGCCCTATTCGACTTGCGTATAAGACCAGAAAACCGACGCATACGCCAGACCACCCGTCAGACGCCGAGAGCGCCGTGTCGCCGACCGACCCCCGGGCCCATAGCAGCCCTATTCGAATTCCATGATGACAGCGTCCACCGCGAGGCTGTCGCCGGCCTTGGCGTTGATCGCCTTCACCGTGCCATCCCGTTCCGCCCGCAGCAGATTCTCCATCTTCATGGCCTCGACGGTGCAGAGCGGATCGCCCGCTTTCACCTTGTCGCCGACCGCCACTTTGAGCGAGGTCACGAGGCCCGGCATCGGACAGAGCAGCAGTTTGGAGGTGTCCGGCACGACCTTGATCGGCATCAAGGCCGCGAGCGCGGCCTCGCGTTGCGTGAAGACGCGGCACTCCAGCGAGACACCGGCATGGTCGAGGATGGCGCCGTTGAGGATCGGGCGCACCTGGACGGCCAACGCCTCGCCATCGAGCGTGCCGCGCCAGACCGGCTCACCGGGCCACCAGTGCGAAATGACGTGGTGCACACCGCGCACACCGTCACCCTCGCCGAGCAGCGTAACGGTGAGGGGATGCCCGTCCAGTCCCCCCGACAGGCGCAATCGGCACGCTTGGCCGCCGATCACCGCGACGCGCTCGCGCGCGAAATCGAAGCGGCTGCCGGTCATCTGCCCGGAAATGTGCCGACGGCGGGCGTTCTGGAGATGGTCGATCGCTGCCGCCACCACGGCGAGGCGGTCCCGGCGGACGGCGTCGGGCGCAACGCCCGAAAAGCCGTCCGGGAATTCCTCTGCGATGAATTTGGTGGTGAGGTCACCCCTCTGCCAACGCGGATGGTGCATCAGCGCGGCCAGGAACGGCACGTTGTGCTGGATGCCGTCGACGACGAACTCGTCGAGCGCTCGCGCCATGGCGGCGATCGCGCTGGAGCGGTCCGCCGCGTGCGTGACGAGCTTGGCGATCATCGGGTCGTAGTACATGGAGATTTCGCCGCCTTCGTAGACCCCGGTGTCGTTGCGCACCGTGATGCCATCCAGCGTACTCTCGGCGGGCGGGCGATAACGGGTCAGCCGTCCGATCGAAGGCAGGAAGCCACGATAGGGGTCCTCGGCATAGATGCGGCTCTCGACCGCCCAGCCGGAAAGGCGCACGTCCTTTTGCGCGATCGCGAGGCGCTCGCCGGCGGCAACACGAATCATCTGCTCGACGAGGTCGATGCCGGTCACCAGCTCGGTAACAGGATGCTCGACCTGCAGGCGCGTGTTCATCTCCAGGAAGTAGAAATTGCGCTCACGGTCGACGATGAACTCGACGGTTCCCGCGCTCTCGTAGTCGACGGCACGCGCGAGCGCGACAGCCTGCTCGCCCATGGCCTTGCGGGTCTTATCGTCGAGGAAGGGGCTCGGCGCCTCCTCGATCACCTTCTGGTTGCGGCGCTGAATGGAGCACTCACGCTCGCCGAGGTAGATCGCATTGCCGTGCCGGTCCGCCAGCACCTGGATTTCGATATGGCGCGGCTCCTCGATGAACTTCTCGATGAACACGCGGTCGTCGCCGAAGCTCGCCTTGGCCTCCGACATGGCGGCCGCGAAACCTTCCTCGACCTCGCGCTTGGAAGCGGCGATGCGCATGCCCTTGCCGCCACCGCCGGCCGAGGCCTTGATCATCACCGGAAAGCCGATCTCGCTGGCGATGCGCACGGCTTCCTTCGGCGAGGTGATGACCCCGAGATGGCCGGGCACGGTCGAGACCGTGGCGGCGTTGGCGAACTTCTTCGATTCGATCTTGTCGCCCATCGCCTCGATGGCCCGCACGTTCGGACCGATGAAGGTGATGCCGGCCGCCGCCAGGGCGCGCGCGAAACCCGCGTTTTCCGATAGGAAGCCATAGCCCGGATGGATCGCCTCGGCGCCTGTCCGGCGGGCCGCCTCGATGATCTTCTCGATGACGAGGTAGGATTCGATCGCCGGGGCAGGCCCGATATGGACCGCCTCGTCGGCCATCTCGACGTGCAGCGCGTCCCGGTCGGCGTCCGAATGGACCGCGACGGTCGCGATGCCCAGCCGACGGGCGGTCTTGATGACGCGGCAGGCGATCTCGCCACGATTGGCGATCAGGATTTTGGAAAACATCGACGCCATCCTGGGATGTGGCGGGCACGCCGGATTGAGCTGCATGTCTCTTAGAGGCTCGCCCCGGTGGCCACAACACTCCGTGCGTTCAATGGAACCGCGCACGGCCGCCGCACGGAAAGCTGACATCGTACCCTTGTGCGCGCGCCGCGCTCGGCGCCACAGTGCGCCGGCCGGGGCAGCAAGGCGCGGCGGGCAGCGACGGAGCACACGCCTCATGGCGACCAAGACGACGGGTGAGACCGCTTCGGCAACGCTGATCAACCGCGTCGCCAACTGGCTCGTCGCCGAGGCCCTGCTCGAGCCGGACGTCACGACGCTGGTCACCGGTACCTGCGAGCGCTTGCACGCGGCCGGCATCGCGCTGGTGCGCGGCTATGCGGCGTTCCCGGTCCTCCACCCGCTCCATTCGGCCATCGGCATCACCTGGCTGCGCGGCCAAGGTACCTCGACGGATGGCTATCCGCACGTGCCGGGTGGCGTCTCGGCCGGCTTCGAGCGCAGTCCCCATTATTACATGCTGCAACGCGACCTCGACTTCCTGCGCGTCAAACTCGACTGCCCCACGCGCAGCTACCAGTTCGACGTCTTCGACGACCTCAGGGCCGAGCACGTCACCGACTATCTCGCCTATGTCGTCAGTTTCGAGCCGCAGGCCGGACGCCGCGCCGGTCGCGGCAATGGCTAGCTCCAGCTCAATGGCATGATCGGCTCGTGGGCCACGGACCGCGCGAGCGGTTTCACGGACGGAGAGGTCGAAGCACTGTTGCGCATCCAGGATCGGCTCGCGCTCGCCTGCAAGGTGGCCATCAAGAGCCAGCTCATGCGCAACATCGCCGAGACCTACCTCGGCATCGAAGCAGGCCGTCACGTGCTCGATGGCCAGATCAAGCGTGGCGACGGCCAGTCGATCGAGGCGGCGATCTGGTATTGCGATCTGCGCGCCTCGACCCGGATGGCCGACACACTGGCGCCCGAGCACTACATCGCCAATCTCAACAGCTACTACGACGCGACGGGCGGCGCCGTGCAGGCGGCCGGTGGCGAGATCCTGAGCTTCATCGGCGACGGTGTGCTGGCGATCTTCACGAAGGGGCCGAACGAGCAGGGGCTGGACAAGGCCTGCGCGCGGGCGGCCGAGGCCGCGCGAATGGCGTGTGCCAACCTCTCCGAGGTCAACGACGAGCGAACGCGTACGAACCTCGAGCCCCTCGCCCATGGCCTCGCACTGCATGTCGGAACCGTCATGTACGGCAACGTCGGCGTGCCGGAACGCCTCACCTTCTCGGCGTTCGGCGCGGCGGTGAACGAGGTGGTCCGTCTCGAGGCCCTGACGAAGAAACTCGGCGAACCTGTCCTGACGAGCGCCGCGTTCATCGAATGTCTCGGCTCGTCGGGTCGCTTTCTCGGCGAGCACGTGCTTCGCGGAGTCGGCGCCCCGCTCGCCGTCCATGCGCTCGACATGGTGGCCAGCGCCTGACTTGCGGCTGAGCCCCCTCGAGCAATTCGGCCACAGGCTCGGCCCGCCCATCGCGCGCACCGCCATCGCCATTAACCCGGCCACGCAAGTCGGCTATGGTCGCCAACCTGAACAGCCCCTGAGGGCTGAAGACCAGTTGCGGCAATAGGCGAGGCCGGCAAACGATGAGCGACGTCGAGTACGAGACCAGCCCGGCGCGAGGCGCACCTGCGGGCGAGGTGCCGGTCAACCCCTACAGTCTTTTGGAAGCCGTCAACAGCGCGAGTGGTGCCGCCCGCAACGGCTGGGCCCTGTTCCTCGGCATCATGACCTATGTGCTGATCGCGGTCGCGGGCGTCACCCACAAGGACCTGTTGCTCAACAGCCGTGTCGACCTGCCCATCCTGCAGGTTGAAATCGAGCTGACGCGCTTCTTCATCTTTGCCCCGCTGGTGCTGCTCTTCATCCACTTCGGACTGCTGATCCAGCACGTCATGCTGGCGCGCAAGGTGATCGAGTTCGACGCCGCGGTTCGCCCTCTCGAGGCGACACGCTATCGCACACATCCCCTGCGCCTGGAGTTGCACAGCTACTTCTTCACCATCGCACTCGCCGGCCCGCGCCGCTCCAGCATCTTCGGCGCCTTCCTGCACGCGATGATCTGGCTGTCGCTCATGGCCCTGCCGGTCGTCATCCTGCTCTATATCCAGATCGTCTTCCTGCCCTACCACGACGAGCAGATCACATGGGTGCATCGTCTCGCGCTGGTGACCGACGTGGTGGCGCTGATCGCCATCGGCGTCTTCCTTCGGAGCAACGCGACGGGGTTCTTCAGCGCCTTCGGACGCGTCCTGACCCACCACCCCATCAACACCTTCGTCACGGGCACCGTCATCACGCTCGCCCTGCTCTTTTCCTTCTTCGTGGCGACCATTCCGGATGAACGGCTGGACCGGTTCTCGGCCCACATTCCCCGCGCGTTCGGCCTCGACCGCATCTTCATTTCCGATGATCCCGCGGCACGACCGGCGTTGGCGGCACGCTACGGCAGCGACGGTCCAACGCTCTCACTCGCGAGCTTCGCGTTCGACGAGGTCGGCGAGGACGCCGGTAGCCTCAAGGGGTTCTTCCATCGCAACCTGATCGTGATCGACGAGGATCTGGTGCCGGACGAGAAGGACGGGACGGGCGAGGTGAGCCTCAACCTGCGCGGCCGTGACCTTCGCAACGCCGTCCTCAACCGGTCCGACCTGCACCGTGCCGACCTGACGGGTGCGGACCTCACCGGAGCCCGGCTCATCGGCACGGACCTGCGCAACACGCGCCTGTCCTGCGCCGACAACAGCGCCATCCTGAAGGGGGAGGCCCTCGAGGGGGATCAGTCGCGCGAATTCACCTGCACGCGCCTGCGCGACGCCGTCATGAAGCGGGCCAATCTCTCCGGTGCCAACCTGCAACTCGCCTTCCTCGCCGGGGCTGATCTCGAGGACGCCACACTCGACTTCGCCGATCTGCGTTATAGCGAGCTGACGGGTGTGAATTTCTCGGGCGCCTACCTGCGCCGGGCAAACCTCTCGGGTGGCGCTCAGCTGGTCGGAGCGAACTTCCTCGGCGCCGTGGCGCTCGGGGCCGACTTCAACGGCAGCAACCTGCAGGGCGCCGACTTTTCGAGCGCCGCCCTCCAGGGGGCGCTCTTTTCGCGCTCGCGCGCCCAGGCCGCGAGTTTCCAGGGCGCCGAGCTCGACGGTGCCACATTCGCCTTCGCTCGCCTCCAGGGGGCCGATTTTTCCGGCGCCGTGGCGCGTGGCGTCGACTTCTCGCTCTCGGCAATGTGGCAGACCGTGGCCCCCGGCCTCGACAAGGCCGGGCTCGCCGACGGCTCACGCCTGAAGATCGAACCCCTCCAGTCGCGGGATATCAACGCCTTCCGCGACGCCATCGAGGCCGTCCGCGACGCCAATGTCGACCGCCGTCTCGAGGAAGCCCTCGCACGCATGGAGGACAAGGCCGCGGGCGAGGCCTGGGCGACGGGTCCCGACGCGCAAGCCTGGCGGAGCATACAGCAACTGAGCGCGAACGCGGCTTCGCCCGTCGCAACGGAACGGCTCATGCGCATGCTGGTCGATCTCGCCTGCCAGGTCAGATGGCGGGACGGTTCCGTCGCGGGCGGTGTCATCCAGCGTTCGCTCGCGCCGGACTTCAAGGGCGACGCACGCACGATCTACGACGGGCTCACGCACCCGGACTGTGCCGCCGCCAGCTCGATCCCGGCCGACTTGCTATTGCGACTGGCAACCGAGATCGAAAAGAAGTCGAAGCGACCGATTTCCGCTCGCGTGACCGCACCGGCGGCTCAGCCTTCGACGAGCGGCCTCCAAGACCAGGCCCCGGCGGCCGGGGGTACCGGAGGAGAGACCGTCGTGCCCCAACAGCAGCCGGCCGAGGCCGTTACGACACCGGTCCAGACCGTGCCACAGCAATAGCCCTCGCGTTAACCTCGGCACCGAATGGGCAGCGCCAGGGCCACTTCGCGCGGGACTTGAAAAGAACGTTGCGCGAACCTAGTCTGATGGCTGGCCCTCGGCCGCGCCCGGGCCGTCGGTCCCGCCGGACCGCATGAACTGGGGAGATTTGGCCGATGTGTCCCGGCCAGGACTCGCCTGGCGCCCCTCGGCGTCTACCATCGGGCGAGCGATTCGCGGCCATCGGCCGTCCACCGGAGCCGTCCGGTTCGTCCGTGACGGTGCCCTGAGAGAGGAAAGGAGGCCAGCATGGCCGGCTCTGTCAACAAAGTGATCCTCATCGGGAACCTCGGTCGCGACCCCGAGATCCGCCGCACACAGGACGGCCGCCCCATCGCGAACCTGCGCGTCGCCACGACCGAGACCTGGCGCGACAAGAACTCCGGCGAACGGCGCGAGAAGACCGAGTGGCACTCGGTCGTCATCTTCAACGAAGGGCTCTGCAAGGTCGCCGAGAACTACCTCAAGAAGGGCGCCAAGGTATACATCGAGGGCCAGCTCCAGACCCGCAAATGGCAGGACCAGAGCGGCCAGGACCGTTATTCGACGGAGGTCGTTCTGCAGGGCTTCGGCGGTACGCTGACCATGCTCGACGGGCGCGCCGGCGCCGGCGGCATGCAGGAGGGAGGCGGTCAGGCCGGTTACTCCAGCGGCGGGCGCGACAGCTACGACGACGGCGGCTACGGCGGCGGCGACGGCGGCTATTCGAGCGGTGGCGGCGGTCGGCGCTCGGGGGGAGGCGGCTCGGGCGGCGGTGGCGGCAGCTTCGAGAAGGAACTCGACGACGAGATTCCGTTCTGATCCAGCGCACGCGACGTTCGGGCACGCGCTCGCGGCCCGTGCCCGAACCGAGCTTCGGAACCGCAACCCGAGCGGCAATGGCATCGGCGCCCGGGCACATGGCTGCCTAGCAGCCAGGCGCGCCGGCTGCCGGCGGCGCAAGGCCGATCGGCACCAACCCGTACTCTTTCAGGTCCTCGAGCGATCTGTAATCCTCCGCCCGCAGCCACGCGATGGCGTCGGCGAGTGACGGAAAGAAGAAGTGCCCGCCGTCGAGTTCCTTGACACAGGCCCCCTGCGCGGTCACCAGCAGCCGCGCCCAGTCGTGTTCGGGTAGAGCCTCCGCATTCAGCCACCACTCCATCGAGATCGCCGCCATTCCGCCCCTCGTCCGTAGCGAGAGCGCCGCCGCATGCGCGCGCCGCCCTGCAAGGACAACGGTCGGGCCGTGGGATTATTCCCTGGCAACGCCCGCCGCGCTCGGCTCAAGCCTTGCGTGCCGCGATCTCGGCGAGACGCGCAACGAACGCCCGCACGCCTGCGAGCCGCTTTTCGTCGGTCTCCCAGCCCGCGCGGTAGACGAGCTTGTGGTCCGGCTGCAGCTTGATCGCCTGATCGAAGCGGGCGACCAGCTCGAGGAGACCCGCCGGGTTGGTAAAACGGTTGTTCCGGAATCGGAACGTCGCCCCCTTCGGGCCGGCATCGATCTGCGAGACGTTGGCCCGCCGACAGAGCGATTTGATCTCCACCACCTCGAGGAGCTGGCGGACTTCCTTGGGAAGTGGCCCGAACCGATCGATCAGCTCGCTCGCGAAGTCGTCGATCGCCTCCCTGTCGCCGAGCGATGAAAGCCGGCGATAGAGCCCGAGACGGAGCTGGAGATCGGGAACGTATTCCTCCGGGATCAGCACGGCGGTGCCGAGCGCGATCTGTGGCGACCATTGCTCTTCGCTCTCACCGAGGTCGCCGCTGCGCATCGAGGCGATCGCCTCCTCCACCATCGACTGGTAGAGTTCGAAGCCCACCTCCTTGATCTGGCCGGACTGCTCCTCGCCGAGCAGATTACCACCGCCCCGGATGTCGAGGTCGTGGCTCGCCAGCGTGAAGCCCGCCCCGAGCGTATCCAGCGACTGGAGAACTTTGAGGCGGCGATCGGCGCCTTCCGTCAACTGGCGCCCGGGCGGAAGAGTGAAATAGGCATAGGCGCGACGCTTGGAACGCCCGACCCGGCCGCGCAGCTGATAGAGCTGGGCGAGGCCGAACATGTGCGCCTTGTGGACGATGAGCGTATTGGCGCTCGGGATGTCGAGACCGGATTCGATGATCGTCGTGGAGAGCAGCACCTCGTACTGGCGGTCATAGAACGCGTTCATAACGTCGTCGAGCTGGCCCGGTGCCATCTGCCCGTGCGCGGTGATGAACTTCAGTTCCGGCACGCGTTCGCGCAGGAATTCGGCGATCTCCTCGAGGTCGGCGATCCGCGGGCAGACATAAAAACTCTGGCCGCCGCGATAGTGCTCGCGCAACAGCGCCTCGCGCAGGATGACCGGATCGAAAGGTGAGACGTAGGTGCGCACCGCCAGCCGATCGACCGGCGGAGTCGTGATGAGGGAGAGCTCGCGCACACCCGAGAGCGCGAGTTGCAGCGTGCGCGGGATCGGCGTTGCGGTCAGCGTCAGCACATGCACGTCGTCGCGCAACTGCTTGAGGCGTTCCTTGTGTTGCACGCCGAAATGCTGCTCCTCGTCGATGATGAGCAGGCCGAGGTCGCGGAATTCGATCCCCTTGGCGAGCAGAGCGTGGGTGCCGACCACGATGTCGATTTTCCCCTCGCCGAGTTTTTCGCGAACCTCCGCCATCTCCTTTGCGCCGACCAGCCGGGACGCCTGGGCGACGGTGACGGCGGTGCCCGCGTAGCGCTCGCTGAAGGTGCGGTAGTGCTGGCGCGCCAGCAGCGTCGTCGGCACCACGACCGCGACCTGTTTGCCGCTCATGACGGCGAGGAACGCGGCGCGCAAGGCGACCTCGGTCTTGCCGAAACCGACGTCCCCGCAGATGAGGCGATCCATCGGTCGGCCGGCGGCAAGGTCGGCCGCCACCTGCGCAAAGCTCGCAAGCTGGTCGTCCGTCTCCTCGTGCGGAAAGCGGGCCGCGAATTCCTCCATGAGGCTCTCGCTCGCCTCGAGCACCGGGGCGCTTTTGAGGGCCCGCTTTGCCGCCACCCGCACGAGTTCGGCCGCGATCTCGCGGATGCGCTGCTTGAGGCGTGCCTTGCGCGATTGCCAGGCCGCGCCGCCGAGCCGGTCGAGCTGCGCCTCCGCGGCGTCCGAGCCGTAGCGCGTCAGCAGTTCGATGTTCTCGACGGGAAGGAAAAGCTTGTCGCCGCCGTGATAGTGCAATTCGAGGCAGTCGTGCGGCGCCCCGCCGACCTCGATGGTGCGCAATCCGGCAAAGCGTCCGATCCCGTGGTCGGTGTGCACGACATAGTCACCGACGGAAAGGCTCGTCGCTTCGTTGATGACGTCGCTCGCCTTGCGCTTGACCCGGCGCTGGCGCACGAGCCGGTCGCCGAGCAGGTCCTGCTCGCCGATCACGACGAGGTCGCGCGTCTCGAAGCCCTGCTCGAGGCCGAGCGTGACGAAGGCGACCGTGCGCGGATCGAGCGCCTCGACCTGCGGCCAGCTCTCGATCGTGACGGAGTGCTCGAGACCGTGATCGGCAAAGAGCTTGGCAAGCCGTTCGCGCGAGCCGTTCGACCAGGCGGCGACGACGACGCGCCGTCCGCCCTTGCGCACGGTCTCGATGTAGGCGCTGGCGGCCTCGTAGACGTTACCGCCCTCGAGCGCGCGCTCGCCGACGAAGCGCCTGCCGGGCCGCCCGCCATGATCGACCACGCGCGCGCCGCCGGCCGCATCCGGCATGTTGAACGGGTTGAAGCGTCGCAGTGGCACTCCCTCGAGCGCCCCCGCCAGATCCTGCTCGGAAAGGAACAACTCGCCCGGTGGCAGCGGATGGTAGGCGGCCCCCCCATAGGTCGCCGACTGCAGCGCATCCCGCCGCGCGCCGTAATGCTCGGAAATCTGCTCGAGCCGGCCGGTCGCGGCCTCGTCCACCTGATGGTCGAAGCTGACCGCGTCGGGCCCGACCGCCTCGAACACCGTCTCGAGGCCATCGTGAAAGAACGACAGCCAGTGCTCCATGCCCTGGTAGGTCATACCGGCGCTCACCGCCTCATAGAGCGGATCGTCGCCGGTCACCGCCCCGAACTCGGCGACATAGCGCTGGCGGAACCGCTTTCGCTCCTCCTCGCCGAGTACGAGTTCGGAACGCGGCAGGAGGAGCAGCGAATTGACCGCCCCGGCCGAGCGCTGCGTCTGGGGATCGAACTGCTTGATGCTCTCGAGCGTGTCGCCGAAGAAATCGAGCCGCAGCGGGCGCGGACGGCCGGGCGGAAAGACATCGACGATACCGCCACGAAGCGCGAATTCGCCATGTTCCATGACGGTGCCGGTGCGCCCGTAACCGAGCATCTCGAGACGGCGGGCGAGGCGGGAGAGGTCGTAGCGCTGACCGGGCGCGAGCTTGCGGGCATTGTCGCGAAAGAACGCGCGCCCCGGCACCCGCTGGAGCATCGCGTTGACCGTGGTGACCACGATGGTCGCGGGACGTCGCTTGGCGAGGGCGAGGGTTGCGAGTGTCGCGATCCGGCGCGAGACGACCTCGGGGCTCGGCGAGACGCGGTCGTAGGGCACGCAGTCCCAGGCCGGCAGCATCAGCACCCGGGCGTCCGGAGCGAAAAACGCGAGCGCCGCCTGGAGGCTCGCCGCCCGCCGATCATCGCGCGCGACGTGCAGCAGGGTCAGCCCATGCCCGTCCGGTCGCTGCCCCGCGAGCAATGTCGCAAGCACGCGCGCGTCCAGCCCCTCGGGCACGCCCGCGGCGATGATCGCACCGGCCGTTGCGGCGGGCGAGCTGCTGTTGTCCGTGTCAGCCATGTCCACTCATTACCGGGCGCCGGGGCCAAGTGCCGATGTATGCGTCGCCGGGAAGGCGTGAGCAATACACCGATGGCGCCCCGTTGGACCAGCACCAAACCGGCGCCTCAGGCGTCGTGGTAGGCGCGGATCTCGGCGACGAGGCCGACGAATTCCGCTGGCGGTTCGCGGCGCGCGCCCGCCGGCGCCGGCGTCCCCATGAGCCAGGCCTGCAATTCGGGGTCGGCCAGCTCGAGCAGTGCCTCGAAGCGCTCGAGTTCGCCCTCGGCCATCGCCGAAACGCGCTCCGCCCCGAACCGCCCGAGCAGGAAGTCCATTTCCTTGGTGCCGCGATGGGCGGCCCGATAAGCCGCCCGCCGCCGCCGGTTCTCGAGATCGTCCATGCACCCGCCTCCTGGCCTTGCCGGCGGTTCTAGCCGGCCTGGGCGGGTTGGGGAACTGTTGGTTGGTGGGGTGTGGTGTGAACTCCCCCTCTCCCCGTCCTTCACGGCGAGAGGGTCGGAGTGAGGGGCGGCCACGGGCGCGACTGGCAGGGCGCGGAATTGGCAGGCTGGGCCGGTGTGAAGTGCAGCATTGGCCAGGCGGGCGAGCACCGCAGAATGGCGACCGTGAAGGGGCGAAAACCGTGATCAAGCAGCTGCCGCTTGGAGTACGATGGTATTGCCCAGACATCACCCACCTCTTGATGTGAGCAATGTACTGCCGCCGATGAAAAAAGGCGCACATGACGGAAAGTCAAACACACAATCGGACTTCACAACACAATCAACAATCCTAGTCAAGATTGAATTGAATCTTATTCAGATCAGCCTCCGTGACGCCGCTGCCTTTGCCAATACATGTCGCCATGCTATCGTAGACAATGGGAAGCGCAAACAGCCCTCCCCCGGCTGACAAGCAAATAGCGCCCTCGCTAATTCGATGTTGACCCGCGTTGCCTACATGATCTTTGATCTTCAAAAACCCAAACACCCCCAACAGAATACCGAACATATAAGCCGTTCCAGTCAACAAACCCGACAGTTCACCATCCGCACTTTCGTTCGAACTTTCTATGGCTGCATATCGATATGCATCTGAACTTCTTAATACCATGCCCACCGCCCGCGCAATCTCGGTTTCGCTTCTCTGAGTAGGGTCGATTGTCACGATCGCAGTCCACGGCTTGAACGTCAACTGGTTGCTTGACAAAAACGCGCAATTCAAGCCTGTGCGAGACGCTCGCGATGAGTTTCCGGGCGCAAAGTAGTATAAACCATCACTCGTAGTGACAAAGATATTTGCCTCCTGCAACTTCGCGTCTGAAGTGGTGATGAGAAAATTCGACGGTCTCTCGTGCAAATGTTTTGCACGCAAGTAACCCAAATGAAACACAGAGATGACAGCAAAGAATAACGCAATATTTGATTTATACAAAATAGACAATCTGAAAACAGCAATCATTATTACAGGAACGATCCAGAGCGCCATTAGCTGTAGTGCGTTCCACTGACCAACGAACATGGATGCGGCAACGAACGAAATAAACGCAAGGAAGACTGCCATCACTGCCACCTCAACGCAGAACAATACAATCGAAACACTGTTCGGGAGGAATTTTTGTAGCGCAACTCGGAGGGCAAAAAGTGGCTGCTGCACCAATTGGTAGAACACATTGAAAACCGTAATCAAAAGTACGGCATAGAGAGCTACTATCGTCAGCGCTTGGTGCATGCCGTCTCGCGACAGTAGCGCAACATTCTCTAAGCCAACATACAGCATCATTCCAGTAATATACAGAAGCCCGGAACCAGCTAGCATTAGAAATAGCCGAAATATGTTAAACAAAAGAACTGCCGAATTATTTTCTGCGCCCCTCTTCGCCAATTCTAGAGTCACCGAACCGGAAACAATTTCGCCCGTACGCCTGAAGTGACTTGCTAACAAGAGGCCAAGAAGCCAAATCAGGGTAACTAAGATAGCAAAGCCGACAGCCATCCAGTTGACATCAACATCATCATTGATCATTGCCACAGCGACCATTTCATTGTGCCTGAGAGCGTCTTGTTCTGAATTGCAGTACTTTATGAAGCGATCAGAAACTCCATTTATTTATAAGTGTACCCTGGCAAATTCAACGCGTTAATCAAAAGGCGATCCTCCAAAAGCCCGCGGACATGCGGCAACTTGTCTCAAAAACGGATGCCCGGAAAAGTGTGAGCCACCCCTGACTCTCATGAAGTTGTTAGGTTTTGGGCAGGCGACTAGCTCCGCAGGCTTCTCCAAATGCGCGCAATTGACAATTCCATCCCCTCACTCACATCAGTTCAAACCATGGCGACCGCGACGTCAAGCATCCTGAACGACCGGGCACATCCCTGACACTTTGAACCGGCAGCATCCCTGACACTGCTAGGCTTCCTCTTTAGCCAGTTCCGGCGCGCCAGGGCTCGGCGCGTGAACGACCGGGCACATCCCTGACAATTTGGACCGACAGCATCCCTGACACTGCTAGGCGTCTTCCTTAGCCGGTTCCGGCGCCGAGCGCAGCCGCGCACGCGGCGGAGCGAAGCGGTGGAACCGGCCAGCGCGATCGACGAC